>NZ_CBFFRL010000059.1:0-26630 GCF_965644215.1 Phytobacter sp. V69 | reverse complement strand
CCATAAATTAACCTGCTTTTGATGTTGGATTGAACATATCAAAATCAGGCAATTACACAATTTTATGTACAGGCTCCTGTTAGATATTCTCGCCGTTGCTGGCGATCACTTCTTTATACCAGTCGAAGCTCTTCTTACGGGAACGGGACATGTCGCCGGTACCGTCGTCATGTTTGTTCACATAGATAAAGCCGTAGCGTTTGCTGTACTGACCGGTGGTGAAAGACACGCAGTCGATGCAGCCCCACGGTGTGTAACCCATCAGGTCAACGCCGTCGTAGGTCACCGCTTCAACCATCTCTTTCACGTGAGCGCGCAGGTAATCGATACGATAATCGTCGATAATGCTGCCATCTGCTTCCACTTTGTCGTACGCGCCAAAGCCGTTTTCAACAATAAACAGCGGCTTCTGGTAGCGCTCATACAGTTCGCACAGCGCATAACGCAGGCCTACCGGGTCAATCTGCCAGCCCCAGTCGGACGCTTTCACGTGTGGGTTCGGTACGCTGCCCTGGAAGCCGGAAATGGCATCACCGGTGCCGCCTTCAGCTTTCACTGCATTGGTCATGTAGTAGCTAAAGCCGAGGTAATCACAGGTCCCTTCACGCAGAGCCTGCTCGTCACCTGCTTCCATTTTGATGTTGAAGCCACGGCGTTCCCATTCATTCAGCACGTAAGACGGGTAGTAACCGCGCAGCTGGACATCGGTAAAGACATAGCGCTCACGCATGGATTCCTGCGCAAACATCATGTCTTCAGGCTTACAGGAGAACGGATACAGCGGCACCATGGCCAGCATGCAGCCGATTTTCATTTCCGGATTGATATGGTGACCGATTTTCACGGCAATAGCGCTGGCCACGAACTGATGGTGAAGCACCTGATACATGGTCTCTTCCGGGTTTTCATGGTCGGTATAGACCACGCCGGAGCAGCAGTAGCCGAACAGCGGCGCACGCCAGTTACGCTGGTTGTTGATTTCGTTAAAGGTCATCCAGTATTTGACCTTCGCTTTGTAGCGCTCAAACACCACTTCGGCGAAGCGAACAAAGAAATCAACGACTTTGCGGTTAGTCCAGCCGCCGTATTCCTGCACCAGGTGCAACGGCATTTCGAAGTGGGACAAGGTGATGACCGGTTCGATGTTATATTTGAGCAGTTCGTCAAACATATCATCATAGAATTTCAGGCCTTCTTCGTTTGGTTGCAGCTCGTCGCCTTTCGGGAAGATGCGCGTCCAGGCGATAGAGGTGCGGAAGCATTTGAAGCCCATTTCGGCGAAGAGTTTGATGTCTTCTTTGTAGTGGCCGTAAAAATCGACCGCTTCATGGTTCGGGTAGTATTTCCCTTCAATGACCTGCTGGGTGATTTCACGTGGAACGCCATGCGCGCCGCCGGTGAGCACGTCACAAATGCTCAGGCCTTTTCCGCCCTGATTCCAGCCGCCTTCAACCTGGTGCGCGGCAACGGCGCCGCCCCATAAAAAGTCTTTCGGTAAGGTCAATTTTTTCATCGTTGCTACTCTCGCCCTGGTAATAAAATCTGCGTTCGAGTCTAGCAAAGGGAATAAAAATGTCACGATATAACAAATTACCGCTATGGTGACTTGTTACATCAATAAAACAATATGTTTTTTTATGCGATTTTCTTCGCCAGTTTCCGGCCAAGTGATTCCAGAATATAGATAACTGGAATTTGCGTCGTAATATCATAAACCCCGGCAATACGCGTTTGCGGCACATGCCAGGAGAGATTGAAATCCGCCAGTTTTGCCAGCCGAGAATGTTCATGGCTGGTGATGGTCAGGACTTTGCAGTGATGGAGGCTGAACTGGCTGGCGAAGCGCAGGATCTCTTCGGTTTCCCCGGAGACAGACAACACGATGGCCAGGGCATTTCTCGCCATATCATTGGTCACCGGGAAATAAGGATCGTCGATATGGTTACTGAATTTCCCGACATTTGAAAAGAAGCGTGCGCCATATTTTGCCAGGGCACCAGATGTTCCTGCACCAACAAATATAATACGTTCCGACGATAATATAATATCGACCGCTTTATCTAATAATGTATCGAACTCATCGTTATTCACACTTTTAAAAAAGCTGATAATTTCGCTGGCGCCGAAATTAGCTTGTTGAGGTTCGTTTTGTTCTAAATATAATTTAAAGCGGACGCGAAACTCTGAATAACCTTCACATTGCAGCTTGCGGCAAAAACGCAGCACCGTGGTAGTGGAAACTCCCGCCCCGTCGGCCAGTTCACGGATGGTCATGTACATTACTTTGTCACGATTTTTGACGACATAGTTGTAGACCATCATCTCAAGATTGTTGAGACAGGCGATAGCGGCGTGGGAGAAGATACTCACAGTGGCAACGACTCACTTATCAGATTTATCATCAGGGAATAATAACATGCAGCCGAACGACATCACTTTTTTTCAGCGCTTTCAGGACGACATTCTGGCAGGCCGCAAAACCATTACTATCCGCGATGAAAGTGAATCGCACTTTCGTGCCGGGGATGTTCTGCGCGTGGGCCGCTACGAAGATGATGGCTATTTTTGCACCATCGAGGTGACCCGCATGTCAACCACCACCCTCGACAGCCTGACTGAACAGCATGCACAGCAGGAAAACATGTCCCTGGCTGAGCTCAAGCGTGTGATCGCAGACATCTACCCTGGGCAGCAGCAGTTTTATGTGATTGATTTCAAGGTTGTTTAAAAACAGTAACACCTGTTAGTTTAAATTTTAATGTAACGTACTGATATTTAACTATTCATATAAATATCATGATTTATTTAAGCGAACAGGTGTGCACTGGAATCATTCTCAGTTACTCTATACGCGCGACGTTTTATTTTGAGTTCTCCCGGAGTTAACTATGGTGGATAAACCATTAATCGCGCAGGGATACACGCTGGCTGAGGAAATAGCCAACAGCATCAGTCACTGCATCGGGCTGGTGTTTGGTATCGTAGGACTGGTGCTTCTGCTGGTGCAGGCCGTGGACAGCAATGCGAGTACCATGGCGATCACCAGTTACAGCCTCTATGGCGGAAGCATGATTTTGCTGTTTCTCGCCTCCACGCTTTATCACGCCATACCGCATCAGCGGGCAAAAGTGTGGCTTAAGAAATTCGACCATTGTGCGATCTATCTGCTGATTGCCGGGACCTATACGCCGTTTCTGCTGGTAGGGCTGAATTCACCGCTGGCACGGGGATTGATGATTGTTATCTGGAGCCTGGCGCTACTGGGGATCCTGTTCAAGCTGACCATTGCCCACCGTTTTAAAGTGTTGTCGCTGGTGACCTATCTGACCATGGGTTGGCTGTCGCTGATTGTGGTTTATCAGCTTGCGACCCGACTGTCCGTTGGTGGGGTGGCGTTGTTGGCGCTAGGCGGTGTGGTCTATTCGCTGGGCGTGATATTTTACGTCTGTAAACGTATTCCCTATAACCACGCTATCTGGCACGGCTTCGTGCTGGGCGGCAGTGTGTGCCACTTCCTGGCGATTTATCTGTATGTCGGGCAAGCTTAAATAGGCCGTAGCGTTAGCGGAAAATTCCCCGGCGGCGCTGCGCCTGCCGGGGCTACGAGTTTGTGCGGCTGTGAGCCCATCACCTTCGGGGGGGGGGGGGGCGCCAGACGCTCCTGCCCGGAAACGATAACTTAATCTTCTTCCAGTGAATAGGGGAGCGGCTCGATGTTCAGAGTGTTGGCATCGTCTCGCACGCGGAATACGCTGTCTGGCTCCATATCGTTATTCATCACCACCTGCACCAGCAGTTTGCCGTCATCCAGTTGAGCGGCAGCCAGCACCGTACCGGTACGACGCCAGTTTTCACCCATCTTCAGTTCCAGGTCTTCACCCGCTTCCGGCACCCGGCTTGCTTTACCCGTCAGATACCACAGCGCACGTTTATTCGCGCCACGGAATTTCGCACGCGCAACCATCTCCTGGCCGGTGTAACACCCTTTCTTGAAACTAATACCGCCCAGTGCCTGAATATTTGTGGCCTGCGGAATAAACTGCGCACTGTTGACGGTATCGATGATCGGTAAACCCGCTTCGATATTGAGCGCCAGCCACTGCTGGCTGTTGTTCAACTGCGCTTCGCCACGCAGAGCTTCAGTCACTTTTTCCGCGGTGGCAACGTCTGTCACCAGCAAGAAATGTTCTGCCGGATGAGCAAACCACAGCAGGGTGGTTTCGCCATCGTGTGTGACCTGTTTGTCGGCATCCGGCAGCGCTGAAAACAGATTGGTCAGTGCGGCACGAGCCTGGAATCCGGCGATGCCGAGCAGCACATATTCATTGTCTGCTTCAATAGCGACTTTGGAGAACACCGCGTACTTTTTCAGTTCTTTAAGCTGAGATTCCGCAACGCTGCGGCGCAGGATCCAGCTAAAACCGTCGGTGGTGCGGAACAGGCGCATGTTGCTCCACATTTTGCCTTTCGCATCGCAGTGCGCGGCCAGCAGATGCTGATCGTCGGTAAGTTTCGCTACATCGGCCGTTACCTGGCCTTGCAGGTATTTCTCACTGTCTGCGCCTTTGATAGTGGCCAGCGACCAGTCGTCGAGGGTCATAAGCGTCAACGGCAGGCGCGCTGAGGCGGTCGGCTGGCGCGGAGGGAACGGAGTAAAAGCCATAGTAATGTCCTGGTTAGCCTGATGCGTATTATTACCTAATGGTAAAAGAGCCGTTGCCCAATGCAAGCGATAAAAACAGGCGATTTGTGCCTTATAAAAAGTATGGGAAAAGCCACGCAAAATGACCGCAAGCGTTGCAATGCATGGGATTTATTCTGGAAGTCTCCGCGTAAATATAAATATTCCGCCGATGGATGATTAAAAACACGTTACAATAGCAACCCATCGTGGCTATGCAGGTTTCAGAACATGGATATTAATAACAAAGCCCGCATTCATTGGGCATGCCGACGTGGAATGCGTGAGCTGGATATTTCCATCATGCCTTTCTTTGAACATGAATATGATTCGCTGAGTGATGCTGACAAACAGGTGTTTGTGCGTCTTCTCCAGAGCGATGATCCAGATTTATTTAACTGGCTAATGAATCACGGCAAGCCTCAGGACGAGGAGCTGCAGCGAATGGTCCAGTTAATTCAGACACGGAATCGGGAACGTGGTCCTGTGGCAATCTGATATACGCGTCTCGTGGCGCTCACAATGGCTTTCACTTTTACTCCATGGCTTGATGGCGGCTTTCGTGTTGCTGTTGCCCTGGCCGTTGAGCTATACGCCGCTTTGGTTGCTGCTGTTGTCGCTGGTGGTGTTCGACAGCGTACGGAGCCAGCGGCGCATTAATGCCTGTCAGGGAGAGATCAAACTGCTGATGGACGCGCGATTGCGCTGGCAGGGCGTGGAATGGGATATCGTCGGAACGCCGTGGATGCTGAACATTGGCATGATTCTGCGTTTGCGCCGGGAAGAAGACGGTCGCCGCCAGCATCTGTGGCTGGCAGCAGACAGCATGGATGCGCAAGAGTGGCGTGATTTACGCCGACTGATTTCGCAGCAATCGGCGCAGCGCCAGCACTAAGCTCAGGCGAACTGCCCGGCCATTTCCACCAGAATCTGTTCGCACCAGTTCTGGATTCGCTCTTCGCTCAGATCGTATTGATTGGTTTCATCCAGCGCCAGACCCACAAACAGCTGTCCGTCGGCGATGATCGGTTTGGTGCTGGTGAACTCGTAGCCTTCTGTTGGCCAGTACCCTATAAATTTCACACCGCGCGGAGCCAGTTTATCGTGCAGCATGCCGAGTGCGTCGAGGAACCATTCGCCGTAGCCGAGCTGGTCGCCCATGCCGTAAAGCGCGACGATTTTGCCGTCGAGATTAAGCGTGTCGAGCTGCTCCCAGATGGTTTCCCAGTCTTCCTGCAGTTCGCCGAAGTCCCAGGTGGGGATGCCAAGAATCAGGGCGTCGTACTGCTCCATTAACGCAGGAGCGTCGTCTTTCAGATTGTGTAACGTCACCAGTTCCGGGCCGATGATATCGCGGATTTTCTCTGCCGCCATTTCGGTGTAGCAGGTACTGGAACCATAAAACAGGCCGATGTTCATAACGTAAACTTCTCAATTCCGGATGTGTCTTTGCGAGCAGTGTACCAGAATCGTACCGCAATCAGGCATAATGCAACGATTCGAAAGCATGGAGGAGCACAGGTGGAACAAGATTTCGCACGTATCGAGCAGTTTCTCGATGCCCTCTGGCTGGAACGAAACCTGGCGGAAAACACCCTCAGTGCGTATCGCCGAGATTTACAGGGTCTTGTGGAATGGCTGCATCATCAGGGGCTGTCGCTGGAAAGTGCGCAGGCGGATGACCTACAAAACCTGCTGGCGCAAAGGATGGACGGTGGCTACAAGGCGACCAGCTCAGCGCGATTGCTCAGCGCGATGCGCCGTTTCTTCCAGCACCTGTATCGGGAGAAGTATCGCCAGGACGATCCCAGCGCATTGCTCGCGTCGCCAAAACTGCCGCAGCGTCTTCCGAAAGATCTCAGTGAAGCGCAGGTTGAGCGGTTATTAGCGTCGCCGACCGTTGACCAGCCGCTGGAGTTACGCGATAAAGCGATGCTGGAGGTGCTCTATGCCACCGGGCTTCGCGTTTCTGAACTGGTCGGGCTAACGATGAGCGATATCAGCCTGCGTCAGGGGGTTGTACGTGTCATCGGTAAAGGGAATAAAGAGCGTCTGGTTCCGTTGGGAGAAGAAGCCGTGTACTGGGTAGAAAACTATCTGGAGTACGGGCGTCCCTGGCTGCTGAATGGCGTATCGATTGATGTGCTTTTTCCGAGCCAACGCGCGCAGCAGATGACGCGGCAAACATTCTGGCATCGCATCAAGCATTATGCGCAGCGGGCGGGCATCGACAGCGAGAAACTCTCGCCGCACGTTTTACGCCACGCGTTTGCTACCCATTTGCTCAATCACGGTGCAGACTTACGTGTGGTCCAGATGTTGCTCGGCCACAGCGATCTCTCCACCACCCAGATTTATACGCATGTCGCGACGGAGCGGCTGCGACAGCTTCATCAGCAACATCACCCGCGGGCGTGATCGTTGGTTTTAAAAGGATACGTTATGAAAAAAGGTTTGATCATGTTCACCCTGCTGGCGGCGGCGCTGACCGGCACCGCGCATGCGGACGATGCGGCCATCAAGCAGTCGCTGGCAAAACTGGGTGTACAGAGTTCCGATATTCAGCCTGCACCCGTTGCCGGAATGAAGACCGTGATGACCAACAGTGGCGTGCTGTATGTCACCGACGACGGCAAACACATTATTCAGGGTCCTATGTACGACGTGAGCGGCGCTCAGCCGGTGAACGTTACCAACCAACTGCTGATGACCCATCTCAACGCACTCGAAAAAGAGATGATTGTCTATAAAGCGCCGCAGGAAAAACATGTGATCACCGTGTTCACGGACATCACCTGCGGCTACTGCCACAAGCTGCATGAAGAGATGGCGGACTACAACGCGCTGGGTATCACCGTGCTCTATTTGGCCTTCCCGCGTCAGGGGTTGCAGAGCCAGGCCGAGCAGGATATGAAAGCCATCTGGTGTGCAAAAGACCGTAACAAAGCCTTTGACGATGCGATGGGCGGTAAGGGCGTTAAGCCAGCCAGTTGCGATCTCGACATTGCTGACCACTACGCGCTCGGCGTGCAGTTTGGCGTGAACGGTACGCCTGCCATTGTGCTGAACGATGGCTACGTTGTACCGGGATATCAGGGGCCGAAAGAGATGAAAGCCTTCCTCGACGAACATCAAAAACAGACGGGCGGTAAGTAATTCTCGTGAAAGCCGAAATTCGACTTCGCCGCCGCGAGGCAAACGACGCGGCGGATTTACCTGCCGACCTTTCCCCACTTCTGCGCCGCCTTTATGCCAGCCGCGGCGCCTGCAGCGCGGCGGATCTGGAGCGCGGTGTAAAAGGCATGCTGCCCTGGCAGCGGCTGTACGGCATTGATAAAGCGGTAGAAATCCTCCATAACGCCCTGCGCGAAGGGCTGCGTATTGTGGTGGTCGGGGATTTTGACGCCGATGGCGCAACCAGTACCGCGTTGAGCGTACTGGCGCTACGGGCGTTGGGAGGCAATAACATCGCCTATCTGGTGCCGAACCGTTTTGAAGACGGCTACGGGTTGAGCCCGGAAGTAGTGGATCAGGCGCACGCCCACGGCGCACAACTGATCCTGACCGTGGATAACGGCATTTCTTCCCATTCCGGGGTGGAGCGGGCGCATGCGCTCGGCATCCCGGTGGTGGTGACCGACCACCATCTTCCCGGTGAAACCCTGCCAGCTGCCGAAGCCATCATTAACCCGAATCTGCGCGAGTGTGATTTCCCGTCGAAATCGTTGGCGGGTGTAGGGGTTGCCTTCTACCTGATGCTGGCGTTGCGCACCTTTTTACGTGATAAAGGCTGGTTTGATGAACGCGGTCTGGCGATCCCTAATCTGGCGGAACTGCTTGATTTAGTGGCATTAGGTACTGTGGCGGACGTTGTGCCGCTGGATGCCAACAACCGCATTCTGACCTGGCAGGGCTTAAGCCGCATTCGCGCCGGGAAATGCCGTCCGGGCATCAAAGCGCTGCTGGAAGTGGCTAACCGTGATGCCCAAAAACTGGCGGCCAGCGATTTAGGTTTTGCCCTTGGCCCGCGTCTGAATGCCGCCGGGCGCCTGGATGATATGTCCGTTGGAGTGGCGCTGTTGCTCAGCGACAACCTCGGCGAAGCCCGCGTGCTGGCAAGTGAGCTTGATGCGCTCAATCAGACGCGCAAAGAGATTGAGCAGGGCATGCAGGCGGAAGCGTTGACGCTGTGCGAAAAGCTGGAGCGCAGTCGCGATACGCTGCCGGGCGGTCTTGCTATGTATCATCCTGAATGGCACCAGGGAGTGGTCGGTATTCTGGCGTCACGGATTAAAGAACGCTTCCACCGTCCGGTTATCGCTTTCGCGCCCGCCGGGGATGGCACACTGAAAGGCTCAGGACGTTCAATCCAGGGGCTGCATATGCGCGATGCGCTGGAGCGTCTGGATACGCTTTATCCCGGGCTAATGATCAAGTTCGGCGGTCATGCGATGGCGGCAGGATTGTCGCTGGAAGAGGCGCGTTTCGACGAGTTTCAGCGCTATTTTGGCGAACTGGTCACCGAATGGCTGGATCCGGCGCTGTTACAAGGTGAAATTGTCTCTGATGGCCTGTTAAAACCGGATGAAATGACCCTTGATACAGCTGAAATGCTGCGCGATGCCGGGCCCTGGGGGCAGATGTTCCCGGAACCGTTATTCGATGGCGAATTCCGCCTGTTGCAGCAGCGGCTGGTGGGTGAGCGCCACCTGAAGGTGATGGTTGAACCGGTTGGCGGCGGCCCGCTGCTCGACGGTATTGCCTTCAATGTTGATACCAGTTGCTGGCCCGATAACGGCGTGCGTGTTGTCAATATCGCTTATAAACTGGATGTGAATGAGTATCGCGGTAATCGCAGCGTGCAATTAATCATTGATCACCTGTGGCCAATTTAACGCCAGTATTCTCTACTCATAAGCGCCGAAATCCGGTAAAATTCCGCTCTTATGACCGCATTTTGACAAGTCCATCTAAAGAAATCAGACCATGTTTGAAATTAATCCGGTAAAAAATCGCATTCAGGACCTCACGGAGCGCTCCGACGTTCTTAGGGGGTATCTTTGACTATGACGCCAGGAAAGAGCGTCTGGAAGAAGTAAACGCCGAGCTGGAACAGCCGGATGTCTGGAACGAACCCGAACGCGCACAGGCGCTGGGTAAAGAACGTTCCGCTCTCGAAGCTATCGTAGAAACGCTCGATCAGATGAGTCAGGGGCTGGAAGATGTTGCCGGCCTGCTGGAACTGGCTGTCGAAGCTGACGACGAAGAAACCTTCAACGAAGCTGTCGCTGAACTCGACGTACTGGAAGAGAAGCTGGCACAGCTCGAATTCCGCCGTATGTTCTCCGGTGAATATGACAGCGCCGATTGCTACCTGGATATCCAGGCCGGTTCCGGCGGTACAGAAGCGCAGGACTGGGCCAGCATGCTGACGCGTATGTATCTGCGTTGGGCCGAAGCGCGCGGCTTTAAGACCGAGATCATCGAAGAATCCGAAGGTGAAGTGGCGGGCATCAAGTCCGTGACCATCAAGATTATTGGCGATTACGCCTACGGCTGGCTGCGTACCGAAACCGGCGTTCACCGCCTGGTACGTAAGAGCCCGTTCGACTCCGGCGGCCGTCGCCACACGTCATTCAGCTCTGCCTTCGTTTACCCGGAAGTCGATGACGATATTGATATCGAAATCAACCCGGCGGATCTGCGTATCGACGTTTACCGCGCCTCCGGTGCGGGTGGTCAGCACGTTAACCGTACGGAATCTGCGGTACGTATTACCCACATTCCGACCAACACGGTTACCCAGTGCCAGAATGACCGTTCACAGCACAAAAACAAAGACCAGGCCATGAAGCAGATGAAAGCGAAGCTTTATGAACTGGAAATGCAGAAGAAGAATGCCGAGAAGCAGGCGATGGAAGACAACAAGTCAGACATCGGCTGGGGTAGCCAGATTCGTTCGTATGTCCTTGATGATTCCCGTATCAAAGATCTGCGTACCGGGGTTGAAACCCGCAATACGCAGGCGGTGCTGGATGGCAGCCTGGACCAATTTATCGAAGCAAGTTTGAAAGCAGGGTTATGAGGAACCAACATGTCTGAACAACACGCACAGGGCGCTGACGCGGCAGTCGATCTTAATAATGAACTGAAAACCCGCCGCGAGAAGCTGGCACACCTGCGTGAGCAGGGCGTGCCGTTCCCGAACGATTTTCGCCGTGACCATACTTCTGACCAACTGCACGCTGACTTCGATGGTAAAGAAAACGAAGAGCTGGAAGCGCTGAACATCGAAGTGGCCGTTGCTGGCCGTATGATGACCCGTCGTATTATGGGTAAAGCCTCCTTCGTTACGCTGCAGGATGTCGGTGGCCGCATTCAGCTGTACGTTGCCCGTGACGATCTGCCGGAAGGCGTTTACAACGAGCAGTTCAAGAAATGGGACCTGGGTGATATCCTGGGCGCGAAAGGTAAGCTGTTCAAAACCAAGACCGGCGAGCTGTCCATTCACTGTACTGAACTGCGTCTGCTGACCAAAGCTCTGCGCCCGCTGCCGGACAAATTCCATGGCCTGCAGGATCAGGAAGCGCGTTATCGCCAACGTTATCTGGATCTGATCTCTAACGACGATTCCCGCAACACGTTCAAAGTGCGTTCCAAAATCATGGCCGGTATTCGCCAGTTCATGGTGAATCGCGACTTTATGGAAGTGGAAACCCCGATGATGCAGGTGATCCCTGGCGGTGCGTCTGCGCGTCCGTTTATCACCCATCACAACGCCCTGGACCTGGACATGTACCTGCGTATCGCGCCGGAACTGTACCTGAAACGTCTGGTGGTTGGCGGCTTCGATCGCGTGTTCGAAATCAACCGTAACTTCCGTAACGAAGGTATCTCCGTTCGCCACAACCCTGAGTTCACCATGATGGAACTCTACATGGCGTACGCGGATTACAAAGATCTGATCGAACTGACTGAATCACTGTTCCGCACGCTGGCGCAGGACATTCTGGGTAAAACCGAAGTGCCTTACGGTGACGAAGTGTTCGACTTCGGTAAGCCATTCGTGAAGCTGACCATGCGCGAAGCGATCCAGAAGTACCGTCCGGAAACCAACATGGCGGATCTGGATAACTTCGACTCAGCGAAAGCGATCGCAGAAAGCATCGGCATCAAAGTTGAGAAGAGCTGGGGTCTGGGCCGTATCGTGACCGAGATCTTCGAAGAAGTGGCCGAAGCACACCTGATTCAACCTACCTTCATCACCGAGTATCCGGCAGAGGTTTCTCCGCTGGCGCGCCGTAATGACGTGAACCCGGAAATCACCGACCGCTTCGAGTTCTTTATCGGTGGTCGTGAAATCGGTAACGGCTTTAGCGAGCTGAACGATGCAGAAGATCAGGCACAACGCTTCCAGGATCAGGTTAACGCCAAAGATGCGGGCGATGACGAAGCGATGTTCTATGACGAAGACTACGTGACCGCGCTGGAACATGGTCTGCCGCCGACTGCAGGTCTGGGCATTGGTATCGACCGTATGGTTATGCTGTTTACCAACAGCCACACCATCCGTGACGTGATCCTGTTCCCGGCGATGCGTCCGGTAAAATAAGTCGTTAAGACGTGAAAAATGCCCCGACGTGAAAACGCGGGGCTTTTTTATTGCCTGACGCTGGCGGCAAACTGCCGGAGTTGATCTTTTGCGTTCTCTGCTTCTAACACCATCCACGGACTAAATGCCCACGGGGTAGCAGCCAGTGAAAGGAAGAGTGCGTCGAGTTCAACCCACTGATATGCCATCACTTCCTCGCTGTTAGCCATTACGGGGGTAAGGATTTGGGCGGCAAAAACCGGGCAAATCTCGTTTTCGACGATCCCGGAAGGGTCGATTTCCCGATAGCGGAAACCCGGTGAAACCGATGTGATATCGATAATATCGACACCCACTTCATAGCGGCAGCGACGAACGATCGCCTGTTCGACTATTTCCCCTTCTTGCGGATGACCGCAGACCGAGTTAGTCCAGACGCCTGGCCAGGCTTTTTTGCTCATGGCGCGGCGCGTGACAAGGCACTCGCCTTTGGCGTTGAAAAGCCAGGAGGAGAAAGCCAGATGCAGCGGCGTGTCTGAAGTGTGGGCGGCGTACTTCTCCAGTGTGCCGATTTCCTGTCCCTGTTCATTCAGTAAAATGACGTGTTCTTGAGTGCTCATTGTGGCTCCTGTCTAAACGCCGGATGGCACTGTGCTTACCCGACCTACGGCTTGGATAAGCACAGCGCCACCGGGCGAGCACATTATATCGCACTCTTACGCAAACAAGTTGGCCCACAGAGCGGAAAACGGCATCACCAGTATGAGTCCGGGTAGCATGTTGGCGACAGGGAAGGGTTTTATATTGCAGATACGTAGCCCCGTGGCCACCATAATCAGCCCGCCTGCGCAGGAGAAATCCGCCATCATATCGGGGGTGATCATATGCAGGATGTAAACGGCAATGGTTGCCAGCGCGACTTGCACAATGATCAGCGGAATACCGATGGTCATCACCGAGAAACCGAGCATGGTGGCAAAAATCGCGGCAGTGAACAGATCCAGTACCGTTTTGATATACAGAATCGACGGATCGCCGGTCATCCCTTCATGCATTGCCCCAAAGATCCCGGTGCCGCTGGCGCAGAACAGCACCAGAATGGCGACGAATTTTTCCGTAAATTCGTCATGCGTCAGCCCCTGTACTGGCGGGAAAACTCGGTTGATCAAACCGCGCGTGGTACCTGCGGCTTTACCAATCTGTTTTTCCAGGAAGAAGACTTCCCCGATGACCGCGCCCAGTACCATTGCCAGTACGACGGCGGGCATAAACTTCACTTTGATAACCAGATTGATACCCAGGCCAATCGAGCACAAACCAAAAGTCAGCGGCAGGGCGACTTTGACGCGATCCGGAATACGGGTACCAACAAGGGAGCCGAGCAGGCCGCCGATAACGACTGCAGCACCATTAACATAAGGTCCAATTAACATAGAAATTCCTGCGAAATTAAGCGCGATGAAGCAAGTTCCCCTCGCCCCAGCGCGGGATGTTTTTAACATCAATATCGAACAGATCCAGCGCGCGGCTGACACTATGCGTAATGATTTCATTGGCCGTTTGCGGGCGCTGATAGAGCGCCGGAACCGGCGGGAAAATAATCCCGCCCATCTCTGTAACGTCCTGCATATTGCGAATGTGCCCCAGGTTAAGCGGCGTTTCGCGTGCCAGCAGTACCAGGCGGCGGCGCTCTTTGAGCACCACATCGGCCGCCCGGGTCAGCAGGTTATCGGTAAGACAGTGTGCGATGGATCCCAGAGATCGCATCGAACACGGGGCGACTAACATCCCCAGGGTCTTAAACGACCCGCTGGAAATAGAAGCCCCAAGATTTCCGATCGGATGCACCACATCCGCCAGCGCCATTACCTCATTTAGCCGATAATTCGTTTCCAGCTCGCAGGTTTTTTCCGCCCCTTTTGTAACGACCAGATGGACTTCGAGATCCTGCCCACGTAAAAGCTCCAGTGCCTTCACGCCATACTGAAAACCAGAAGCACCGCTTATGCCGACAATGATGCGTCGTGATGTGGTCACACTTATCCCCTTATTCGAAGTCTGGCAGGAAACGTTTCACATCCACCTCTTTGAACTTCGAGCGTTCAAAGTGGCTTTTCAGATGGAACGGTACCGTACAGTCGAAGATCGTTTTGCAGGATGTCCCCTGCTGCAGAATGCTCGGGCTGTATTCTGGAATCTGCGACGGATCGAGCGGGTGGCAGCGAACGCCAGGGATAGTGATGGTATCCACATCGCCCTGATAGCGGGTTTGCATCGCCCACAGCACATCGTCACTGTCGAAAATGTCCACGTCTTCATCCACCAGAATGACGTGTTTCAGCTCCGGGAATGCTGCGAATGCGAGCAGTGCAGCCTGACGTTGACGGCCTTCATCCACCGCTGCCGCTTTCTTAAATTGCATCACGGCCAGCAGTTTGCCGCCGCCCGCAGAGTGTGCAAACACGTTCAGTAATTTGCCTGGCATTGCACGGCCCACCATATCCAGGATGCTGGCTTCGGTAGGGATGCCCGCCATGTTGACGTGTTCTTCGCCTGGCCCTACGGTGGTGCGCCAGATCGGGTTGTAGCGATGGGTGACCGCTTTCACTTTGATAACTGGCAGCGCGTTTTTGGCTTCGCCGGTGTAGCCCGGGAATTCCGGCATCGCTTTACCGGTATTGGTGTTCTGGTCTTCGCGAAGACGCACGTTTGGCAGCAGTTCGCCTTCAATGACGATTTCTGCATGGGCGATGGCTTTTTCGTTAATGGTTTTACACTGCACCATGTCCACCGCACGGCCGCGCAGCGCGCCGGCAACGCTCAGCTCGTCATAGCCCAACGGGGTGGTCGGCGGCTCAAAGCAGGCAGCGATTTCGATAGCCGGATCCACGCCGATGCTAATGGAGATGGGCAGCGGTTGGCCTGCGGCTTCTGCTTTCATGCGGAACGCATCGATATGGCGGCCTGGTGTCAACCACATGGACAGCTCATCACGGCTCTGTACGCACTGGCGGTGAATGGTTATGTCGGATTCGCGGGTTTCCGGATCGGAGGCATAGCACAGCCCCATTGTGATGTACGGACCCGCATCCTCTTCTGTGTTGGTCGGTGCAGGCAGTAATTTACGCAGATCGAAATCAGGATCGCTGGCGAGATGAACAACCTGCTGGCAAACGGCATCGTCCTGGCTCAGTACCGGCGGAATCGGGTTTTGCACGGAGTCTTTCAGCAGGTGGCCGAGTTTTTCCGGTGGGCAGTTGAGAAAGTGGCTGACGCGTTTGCGTGAACCATTAAGGCCAATTGCCACACTGATATCGTGAAAGCCTTTCACTTTGTTGAACATCATGACCGGGCCATTTTTGCGCGTCGGACGCTGGCAGGTACCGCCTGCGCCAACATAGCGATAAACGCCAGACAGCTCGGCATGTGGATCCACTTCGGTATCGGTTTCCACATATTCGCCGGGCAAGGTTTTTAATAATTCGAGCGCTGAACGTAAATCGTAAACATCGCTGGTAGGTTTATTTTCTGAATTTGACATAGCCTGTTCCATCTCAAGAAAGATAATTAAGGTCTGCGCCTACCTTATTTCTCCGGTGTTTTTTTAACAAATACCGTTTTCCTGATTCTCCCCATATCAAAAAAGTACTCTTTACACAGATGTTAAATATTTAAATGGAAAGTAAAAAAACTAACGCGCTTTTCCTTTGGCGCGGTAAGTGTGATACTGGGCGCCTTCATGTGACGGAGTGTAAACGTATGGATTTGAAAAGATTACGTTATTTTTGCCGCGTGGTGGAACAGGGCTCTGTAAGCCAGGCTGCAAAGGTGCTGAATATGGCACAACCTCCGCTCAGCAAGCGTATCCAGGAGCTGGAAGAAGAGCTGGATGTACCGTTGTTTACGCGACAGGGAAATCGCATTGAACCCACGGATGCCGGTTATTTTCTTTATCGTAAAGCCTGTGAAATATTACGTCAGGTCGAAGATACTGCCAGGGAAACCGTGGCGATTGCTAATAAAGAGAAATTCCAGTTAAGAATCGGGTTAACCCATCTTTTTCAATCCTATTTTAAACCACTGCTCCTGGAGTTATATAAACGCCACCCGCAGGCGGAAATAAATATCTCGGTCACGGACTCCAGTCATTTAGAGACGATGCTGAATGAAGGGACTATCGATCTGGCCTTGATTCAGCGCCCCTACCGCAGTGAGGGATTTGATTTTGTCTCCTTCGACCCGGTCAGGCTGGTGGCGGTGATCAGTAAAAAATGCCTGCCGCAAATACCGCAAAGCCCGTTTGATTATCAGGCGCTGGCGGCATTTCCGCTGGTGCTATTGCACCGGGCGAAAGATTCCGGCACCTATGAAATGTTGATCGACCTGTTCCGCAAAGCGGGGGGCAACCCGAAGGTCATCATGCATATCACCCAGCCGGGCGTTATTCTGGAGTGGCTGGAGTCCGGGCTGGCAGCGGCGACCTTATTGCCCTCCTCAGAGGTGGACGCATCGAAGCTGGCAAACTGCCACGTGGTGGATGTTTTTCCTTCGCCGCAGGTCTTTTATCCGGCACTGGTGAAAATCCCGGCCATAAACTGGCTGCCTGAAATCATGGAAATTATTGCTCACGGCTATCCCTTTAACGCCAGCGAGCGCTAAGTGGTTGGCATCCCGGCGTTGGCTGCCTAGAATAAGAGGCCATTCATTTTTACAGAGGATCTGTTTTGCGTGCAGGAAGCCTGACGAGAAACCCTTTCCACATTGTCATTTGCCTGGCCGTGGCGTTATTGCTGGCGGGGTGTGCTGGCAGCAAATCGTCCGATAGCGGCAACGTTTACACGGTGAAACGTGGGGATACGCTGTACAAAATATCGCGCCAGACCGGCACCAGCGTGAATGACCTTGCTCGGCTTAACGGGATTTCTCCGCCGTACACTATTGAGATTGGCCAGCGTCTGAAGCTGAACGGCTCGTCGAAATCGTCCTCAGCAAAAGGCGGCACTCAAACGGCGAAAGTCGTCCCTTCATCGGCTGTACCGCTCTCTTCCTGGCCGCCCGTCGGGCAACGCTGCTGGCGCTGGCCGACCACGGGTAAGGTGATCAGACCGTATTCCACCTCCGAAGGCGGGAACAAAGGGATCGATATCGCAGGGGCTCGCGGACAGCCGGTTTACGCGGCCGGGGCAGGGAAGGTGGTCTATGCCGGCAATCAGCTGCGCGGTTATGGCAATCTGATCATGATTAAGCACAGTGATGAGTACATCACGGCCTACGCGCACAACGACACCATCCTCGTTAACAACGGGCAGAGCGTGAAGATTGGGCAAAAAATTGCCACGATGGGCAGCAGTGATGCCGATGGGGTGCAGTTGCATTTCCAGATACGCTATAAGGCGACGGCTATCGATCCGCTGCGCTATCTGCCGCCGCAGGGTAGCCCACCGAAGTGTTAAAATTAGCGCTAAGCGATTAATTTATGGTCAGTTAGTCGTTTAGCGTCTTGCCAGCAGGCGTGTAAGGTTTATAATGCCTGTCACACCACAAAGCGGGTGTAGTTCAATGGTAGAACGAGAGCTTCCCAAGCTCTATACGAGGGTTCGATTCCCTTCACCCGCTCCATTTCTCTCTGAAAGACTTCCTGCTTACCATCGTTTTAGTTAACTGACGCTACGCCGTTTTGTTATACATTGCATATAAAAATAATCCACATTTCTAAAATACGACGGTTCATTCTGTTTGAGTTAATTTATCCCCTATAATTACTGTGTGAAAGCATGTTGTCTGTTCTGTCAGTATTAATGTACTACCAAAAGCCTAATTTCCGTTCCTGATATTCTGTTGATTTGAGGGGGAATAGTGAGATTAACATTCGAGCCTTGATTTTTTATTTCATTATATTTTTATATATTTCAATTGATTACTGGCCGTGATGCCGATCACGTTAGCAATAATAAATAATTTAATGTCGGCATAATTTATCTGGAATGTGATTAGTTCTGCATTCGTCTGTTCACTGTCACAAATAAACGCTGTTTGCTCACTCTATATATGTATTGATGCACAAAACACAGGCCTGAGGCATGCGCAATAATAAAATTGCCATTCTAATTATCTGATGCCAATACAATGAAAATACAAAAAATAGAAGTGCTAAGAATAGCTATCCCGTTTGAATCGGGAAGGCAAAAAAAAGAAAACGCGCAGCAGGATTATAATGCCGCGTCGCCCCTGTTGAGTAAGATGGAAACCCTGTTAATAAAGTTGCATGCCGACAACGGATTATATGGTTGGGGGGAAGCCTTCGGCCATCTCAGTAATCCTGTTACCTTTTTAGCACTGGAAAATCTCGTCGCCCCCTTCTTTGTTGGTCGGACATTCAGCACAACCGACGATATCGCAAATATTATGCAGGAGGCGGAAGTTGCGCTCCATGGTTTCGGGCGTACTGGCCCCGTGCGCTACGCGCTCTCTGCGGTGGATATCGCCCTGTGGGATTTGCTGGGTAAACAGCAGCAGCTACCGCTGTGGAAAATGCTCGGTGCGAGCCGTAACCGTATCGGTCTCTACCCCAGTCTGGTCAGCTATGACAACGACCCGCAGGCCGTAGCGAGCAAAGTGCGGGAGGTGTTTGAACTGGGTTATCACGAGATCAAATTGCATGAAACGACGTGGGAAGCCATCGCTGCCGCGCGTGACGTCCTCGGCGATCGCGGTGAACTGATGGTGGATGTGAACTGCCCCTGGACGCCACAAGAGGCGTTTGCCCATGCGCAGCGCCTGAAACCGCTGAACCTACAATGGCTCGAAGAGCCCGTATGGCCACCGGAAGATGTTTGCGGGCTGGCGAAAGTCCGCGAGGCAGGTGTGCCGCTTTCCGCCGGGGAAAATGCCGCTGGAGACGGGGATTTTATTAACCTCATCCTGCAGCGCGCGGTGGATATTCTCCAGCCAAGCGTCAGCAAAGTAGGGGGCATTACCGCCATGCTGCGCGTGATTGAGCTGGCGCAGACGCACGGTGTCAAAGTGGTTCCGCACTGCTTTTATTACGGAGCAGGTATGCTGGCAACCGCGCATCTGGTGGCTATGCTGCCGGACAATATCCGCCTCGAAGTGCCGTATATCCAGTGGATGCCGCCGTTACATGATTTCCTCAACTACCACCCGGAAATGACCTTGTCCGATAAACCCGGCTTAGGGTTTGAGCCGGATGAATCCGTTATTGCTGCTCATCTGCTTGCCAGCGCCGTTTGCTCATCCGCAAAAGGAGAACGTCATGCTTAAAAATCGCTATCGTTTGATCGTCGCGCTGCTGCTCTTTTGCGCCGGGATGCTTAACTATATGGATCGTGCGGCGCTGTCGGTTATGGCACCGCTGGTGAAGAGTGACCTGCATATTAACGATGCGCAATTGGGTTTTTTATTTAGCTTCTTCTTTGTCGGTTACTGTGCGTTCTGCTTTATCGGTGGCTGGGGGGCGGATAAGTTTGGCCCGCGTAAAGTGTATGCATGGGCGGCGACAATCTGGTCCGTCTTCTGCGGTGCGACGGCATTTGTGACCGGGTTCTGGCAACTGGTGGTGGTGCGCGTACTGTTTGGTATTGGTGAAGGACCGATGGGGACCACCACCAATAAATCGATCGCCAACTGGTTTCCGAAAAAAGAGATTGGCCGTGCGGTTGGTTTTACCAATGCAGGGCAGCCATTGGGGGCAGCGATTGCCGCACCGGTTGTCGGCCTGGTCGGGCTGGCTTTTGGCTGGCGCATCGCGTTTATCGTCATCGCCCTGTTAGGTCTTATCTGGGTTGCCGCCTGGTCGCTGTTGTTTCGTGATAAACCTGAACAGCACCCAAGTGTCAGCAAAGAAGAGGCGCTGTATATCAGTGCTGAAAGGCCTGCGAATCAGCAGAATGACGACGCGGCATCGCAATCACAGCATACGTTCTGGCACTACATCCTTTCCCCTTCCGTACTCGGGGTGGCCGCCGCGTTTTTCTGCTTCAACTATATCCAGTTCTTTTTCCTTTCCTGGCTGCCGAGCTATCTGACGGACTTCCAGCATCTGGATATTAAGAGCATGAGTATTATCGGTATTCTGCCGTGGCTGGGGGCGACCGTCGGCTTTATGGGCGGTGGTTCGGTCTGTGACGTGTTGTACCGTAAAACGGGCAATTTCCTGTTATCCCGCAAGCTGGTGATTTTTATCGGTCTGGCGATTGCCGGGGTGAGCGTGCTGGCAACCGCCTACACGCAAAGCCTAACCGGTGCCGTTTCCTGCATTACGCTGGCGACGATTTTTGCCTACATGACGCCGCAGGCATGCTGGTCGCTACTGCAGGATATCGTTCCGGCCGATCGTATCGGTACAACGGGCGGGTTTGTGCATCTGTTGGCGAACCTGGCGGGGATTATGTCTCCAGCTGTTACCGGGCTGTTGATTCAATACGGTGGCGGTTATCACTCGGCCTTTATTCTGGCGAGTGCGTTGTCGCTGGTGGGTATCGTTGCGCTGCTGGCGCTGGTAAGGCAAAAACGTGGTCAGCTGAATTTAGCGTAATGCGTGACAGCGGAAAGTAACAGGCAATAAAAAACCGGGGTGCATATACAAACCCCGGTAAAAGTTGTATCGATTATCAGGCTACGTGCTCCCGATCAGTTTCTTATTGCTTTAAATTGCCTTGTGGTCTCAGTTAATGCTATTTCCGTTGGCAGTCGCTCCATGGAACTCGCGCCGTAGAAGCCGTTACATTCAGGACAGTTCTCTAAAATGAATTTCGCATCTTCCGGTGTTGCAATAGGGCCACCATGGCACAGGACGATCACATCCGGGCGTACTTCTTTTGCCGCTTTCGCCCAGTCGTTAATTAATGGCACACAGTCTTTCAGGGTGAGGGCGGTTTCTGCGCCGATGTTTCCCCCGGTGGTTAATCCCATATGCGGAACAATAATGTCCGCCCCGGCTTTGGTCATCGCAATGGCATCTTCGCGGCTAAAGACATAAGGCGTGGTAAAGAGGCCTTTTTCATGCGCCAGGCGAATCATATCCACTTCCAGCGCGTACCCCATGCCGGTCTCTTCGAGATTGGCGCGGAAATTACCGTCGATCAGGCCCACGGTCGGGAAGTTTTGTACGCCAGCGAAGCCAATCGCTTTGATGTCGTCGAGAAACTTATCAAACTGGCAGAAGGGGTCAGTCCCGTTAACGCCCGCGAGAACCGGCGTTTTTTTGGTAACGGGCAGCACTTCTTTTGCCATATCCATAACGATTTCATTGGCGTTGCCGTAAGCCAGCAGACCGGCTAATGAACCACGGCCCGCCATGCGATAGCGACCTGAGTTGTAGATGACAATCAGATCGATGCCACCGGCCTCTTCGCATTTCGCCGACAAACCTGTGCCCGCTCCGCCGCCGATGATGGGTTCCCCCCGGGCAATCATCTGATGAAATTTTTGCAGTATTCCTTCGCGCGTATGTTTCATGGCTTTACTTCCGTCTTTAGTGAAATAATTCTTGGTGTAAATTTATAAGTAGCTGATTAAATTCGGCAGAATTGATGTGGTGTGGACTGACGATCAGTTTACGGTGCGGCGTTTCGACAAATGTTGCTTTAAACGCATCGAGAAAAGCCTGATCTGCTTCTGGATCCCAGAAATCCCCACCAACATTATCTAGGGCAGAAAAACCGCCCATGGGGATAGCAAATCTGACTTCGCCCTCACATCGATTTAAACGCCCGGCAATCCATGTCCCCATCTTGCCGTTTTCCTCTGGTGTTGTGCGCATCAATGTGACTTGTGGGTTGTGCTGATATAACCGACGACCCTTGTAGTGCCCGGGTACCGAAGGTCGGGACCCAAAATTAACCATATCAAGTGCCCCGCAAGAGCCAACATACGGGATTTTTGTGCGGGCAATCGCGCCGAAGCGATCATCACTACAGGCCAGAACGCCGCCAAATAAGAAGTCGCATACTTCGGTTGTGCTGATATCGAGTACGCTGTGTAATAAGTGGTTATCTGCCAGTTTTTCCATTGCTTTGCCCCCGCTGCCGGTGGCATGGAAAACCAGACAGTCATAATCGTTTTCTAGTTTTTGTGTTAATTGCTGCACGCAGGGCGTGGTGACGCCAAACATCGTCAGGCCAATGGCGGGTTTATCCGTGACGCTATCGCTGTCGTCCTGGTAGAACACCACCGCGCCGGCAATCTGATTAGCTGCGCTTTTTAATACCTTGCGGGAAATTCGGTTTAAGCCTGAAATATCGGTAACGGAGTTCATAATGGCAATATCACTGGCGCCGATATAGCCGGATACGTCACCGGATGCCATGGTAGACACCATCAGTTTGGGAATACCAATCGGCAGGCTTTGCATGGCTGGCGTAATTAACGCGGTATTACCCGATCCTCCTAATCCGATAATTCCCAACACATCTTCACGGCTTTTTAAAAAGAACTCGAAGGCGAGAGACATCGCGGTGATAGCTTTTCCTCTGTCACCACAAAAGACAGCACTTTCTCCATCAGGATGAAAGCGGGCCACGGTAGTTGCTGTAATATCCGCACCCCTTGTGGACGTATCAGCGACTGTCGTCAGGTCAACGATGAGCGCATCGGCGCCTGTTTTTTTAATCAACGACTTAACATAAAAAGCTTCCGTGCTTTTCGTGTCAAGAGTTGTTACGACGTATATGTAGCCATTGTCTTTGCTCACGTGTTCTCCTTAACTAAACTCACTTTTGTAACGAGTATTTCAGATTCGGAAGAGTGAAATGCATTTATTACGACAACGATTGAGACTGCCGTCTCAAAAAATGTAGCAGTGATTGAGACGGGCGTCTCAAAAAAGCTAGCATAAATGAGACGGTTGTCTCAATTATTTTTTAGTGTTAAAATTAACCGCATGTTTTTTTAAGGTAATTAAGTTTTAGCCGATCATGTTTTTGCATTTCGCGCCGCCTGGATGGGTCTGTGTTGATTTGCTATGTTTGTGTTACAACGAGTGTGGTTGGGAAAGTCATGATGTATGGAGAGGAAGCTTTGGAGCCATCTGTAACGCGTAAGAAAACGTATGATTTGCTAATGAATAAGGCGTTGGTTTTGTTTGAACAAGGGGAGATTCCGTCCATTTCCCGGTTAGCAACCGAAGCCGGTGTCTCACGGGCAACCGCCTACCGTTACTTCCCCACCCAAAGCGATTTAATTGCCGCTGCCGTTGGCGCGAGTCTGGAAACCATTCGGGAATGGAAACCCCAAAGCGATGATAACGTCGCTGAGCGTATTTCCGAATTGTTCGATTTTGCGTTCCCGGAGATGTTCCGCCACGAAGGTGCGCTGCGTGCCGCCCTGCTTGTTTCGTTACAGCAGTGGGCGATGGAGCGTCAGTCACCGGGCAAAATGGAAAAAAAGCTGGTCCGTGGTAACCGCAAAGCGACACTCGCGCGGGTGATGGAACCGGTGAAAGAAAAATATTCCCCCGACATGTACCGTAAGGTCATTGCTGCCTTCTCGCTGTTGTACGGTTCAGAAGTCTTTCTGGTAATGAAAGATATCTGGGGCATGGACAATCAGCAGGTTATTGATAACGTCCAGTGGATGGCTAAAGCCATTATCAATCAGGCCGAGAGAGAGTCCCGGACGGACCAATAAGCACCTGGCTCACCTCCTGCACAATAAGTAAGGGGCCGCTGCCCCGCTTACTTATTCAACCTTGTTTACCGCATGTTTAAGTATATTTTAAAATAGAATTTAGCCACCCTAAAGTATCATCTGAATATATCGGGAATAATTTGCTTTAGGGCTGTTTTTTTTATCTTTTTTATGCTCGTTAAGTCAATTTTATGGCGTCAAAAATGATAAGCGTGCTTAGCGGTTTTTTAATCGTGAATAATTGTCGTAGATTATAGAAGTGGCATTTTGTGGTGATAAAATCCGTTTGTGAACTATGCTGGTTCTTATGGCTTATTTATTTCAACAGCATAATTTAATTGATTTTCTCTTGTTTCTTTCAGTGTAACAACAGGCCTTCAATATAAATAAACTCTCTTAAGCTTTATGGGGAATACATTCTATGCGTGAGAATCACCCTGTAACACAGCAAGAACTCGTTTTTGATAATGATGCGACATTGATGTCTACAACGGATCCTGAGAGTTATATTAATTACGCTAATGATGCCTTTATTCAGGTGTCCGGTTTTTCGCTCAGCGAACTGGACGGGCAACCGCATAATCTGGTTCGTCATCCGGATATGCCACCGCAGGCATTTTCAGACATGTGGTTCACTCTCAAGCAAGGTGAACCCTGGAGTGGCCTGGTAAAAAACCGCTGCAAAAATGGCGATCACTATTGGGTCCGCGCCAATGCGATTCCGATCATTCGCAAAGGTGATGTGAAGGGATATATGTCGGTGCGTACCAGGCCTGATGCCGCCGAAGTCGCCAGGGCCGACGATCTGTATCGCCAGTTCCGGGAGGGGGATGCAGGTGGCAAGCATCTCTTCAAAGGGTTGCTCATTCGTAAAGGGTTTATGCGCTGGCGATCGTGGCTTGTCACCATGCCGCTGCGCTGGCGGCTACGTTCAGCACTGGTGATAACCTTTTTGCTTAGCGTTTTGGTGGGGGCATTGTGTCAGCTGTCGCCCGGTCAGATGGGCACTTTTACCGGCGCGATGGCGGTTCTGCTTTTGGCGGTGATGGCATGGCTGGAAATGCAAATCGTGCGCCCCGTCGAACGCCTGTGTCATCAGGCTCTGCAGGTGGCGACGGGGGAAACACAGCAGGTGGAACAACCGACACGCATAGACGAAGTTGGCGTCACCTTACGGGCGATCGGCCAGCTTGGGCTGATGTTTCGTTGGTTGATTAACGATGTCAGTAGTCAGGCGGTGACCGTACTGAATGCCGCTGATGCCTTATGTAAAGGTAACGACAGCCTGAGCCGTCAGACGGACCAGGCGGCGGCGAATGTGCAGCAAACGGCGACGACCATGAACGAGCTGGCGGCGACCGTAAAAAGCAATACCCAGACTGCCGCCGAGGCCAGCGCCCTGTCGCAGGGGGCGCGTGAAGCAGCGGAGCGGGGCGGCAAAGTGATGAACGGCATGATCGACATGATGGGCAATATTGGTAACAGTTCCGATCAGATAGCCAACATCACCAGCATCATCGACAGTATCGCCTTTCAGACCAATATCCTGGCGCTGAATGCCGCCGTTGAAGCCGCACGCGCGGGCGAGCAGGGGAAAGGCTTTGCGGTGGTAGCTGGTGAAGTGCGCATTCTTGCCCAGCGTAGCGCCAGTGCGGCCAGTGAAATCAAAACGCTAATTGAATCCAGCGTGACCCAGGTGCGTTCCGGCAGCCAACTGGCAGATGACGCCGGAAAAACGATGCAGGAGATCGTCGACAAGGTGAAAAACGTCACGCAGTTGATTGAGCACATCAGCCAGGCGACGGCCGAACAGGACTCGGCAATCAGTCAGATGAGCCTGGCGGTAGAAGAGCTCGATAAACTCACCCAGCAAAATGCCGACCGCGTTCAGGAAGGCGCAGAGGCATCAGACAAGTTGAATAACCAGGTCACGAGACTGGCGGAAGCTATCTCCGTGTTCCGCTAACCCCTCCAGAGTGGCCCCGCACGGTATTGCGGGGCTTTTTATGCGTGATTAAAACGGACAGTCACCCGTCGACAGCAGTTTGACAAACGGGCCGCTGAGCGTGCGGTTGTGATGGGCGATAATGGTCTCTGCGCTCAGGACGGGCGTGTCCATGGTGGTATGCGCATCGGCGACCAGCAGAGGAGCAAGCCCCAGCTCCGCCGCATCTCTGCAGGTGGTATCGACGCAAAATTCGGTTTTCATACCCACAATCACCAGCTCATTAACGTTTGCCTCGCGTAGCCACTGTGCGAGCGGGGTTCCCACAAAGCAACCTGGACGGGTTTTATCGAACACCCGGTCACGAGCCTTATCCAGATGAAGCGCGGGGAGCAGTTTCGTCAGTGGGCTGCCGGGTTCAATTGGCGAACCCGCCGGGCCGGTATAGCGAGCGGCGAAAACGGGAGCCTGCGCCTGATGCGCCCGGTCTATCAAGGTGTTGATATTGGCCAGCACGTGTTCGCCGTCATACGGTTTTTCCGGGCCGTGGAACAACCCCATTTGCATATCGATAATTAAGAGGGCGCGGTGGAACATGGTGTGTCTCCTTGTCAGTTGCCGATGAGGCCAGGAGCACAGCAGAAACCCGGCCAGAACTGGCGGGTTTTGAGGATAAGTCTGTGTTAGTTAACGCTAGGCTGTGTCCCTTAATCACCTGAGTTATAGTAACTGTCTTTTTCAACAACATATTGAACTATGGCTCGCTA
>NZ_CBFFRL010000058.1:0-26883 GCF_965644215.1 Phytobacter sp. V69 | reverse complement strand
ACGGCCTCATTTCTCGCTGCCGTCCAGATCAGATGCATCGCTCTCTGGGCTAAAATCTTGTGACGACACTATCTAACGCAGCGCTGGATAAAAATAGTTGCCGGGGAAAATTGAATTTTTCTCCGCCCGCCACCATCTCGGTCAGTATGCGAATCGCAAAAATTTACCGACAGGTGCTCAGGGCGCCTGTTCATTGAGGAGATACCCGTGCGCTGGATACCGCTACTGGCTGTTTTTTTATACGTTTACATTGAGATATCGATCTTCATTCAGGTCGCGCATGTGTTTGGCGTGCTGCTGACCCTTATCCTGGTTATCTTCACCTCGGTTATCGGGATGTCTCTGGTACGTAATCAGGGCTTCAAAAACTTCATGCTGATGCAGCAAAAGCTGGCGGCAGGTGAAAGCCCGGCGGCGGAGATGATTAAAAGCGTGTCGCTGATTATTGCGGGCCTGCTGCTGGTGCTGCCAGGGTTCTTTACCGATTTCCTGGGCTTACTGCTGCTGTTACCGCCGGTACAAAAACACCTGACGCTTAAGCTGATGCCGCATTTGAGCTTTTCCCGTATGCCGGGCGGTGGATTCAGCGCCGGTCCGGGGGCGGGTAATACCTTCGACGGTGAGTTCCAGCGTAAAGACGATGAGCGCGACCGTCTGGATCATAAAGACGATCGTTAAGTACTCTGTTGCCCGGATAAGGCGAAGTCCTGTCCGGGTTTATGACCGCTGAACCGCCATGCCGTGTCTGGGTAGCAATGCCCACAATCCTGCCAGCATCGCAATCGCATACAGACTCTTCCAGCCAGGAATGGCCAGTAGCAGCAAGCACAGGATGCTACCAATCCAGGCCAGCACCTTGAAGCGCCCTTTCAACAGGCGGCAGCCCGCCAGCATGCACAACAAGTAAATCAAAATGAAAATGCCATTGGCATAAATGATGAGCGTGTCGAGATTAATCGAAAACGCGTAGATGCCTAACGTACAAATGACGCAACAAATGAGGACGGCATTCAGCGCGTTAAGCGGGATTTGGCGGGAGGACAAGCGTGCCAGCGGGCTCTGTGGCTTGTACTGCGCCTGCGACCAGACCAGCCGGGCGAAGCTCTGAATATAGATATTCAGGCTCGCGAAACAGGCGAGATAGCCAATGATGCAGGCAACCCACTGCGCCTGCTTGCCGAACAGCTCAACGACGATGATTGGTAAGGACGCTGCGGCCCCTTCGCTCTGCCAGAGCGGGAAATGCAGTACCACGACGGTACAGGCCCAGTAAACGGAGCCTGCCAGAATCAGGCCAATCATCAGCGCGCGCGGGAAGTCGCGTTCAGGATGTTTAAACTCGGAGGCCAGATGGGCAAACGCCTCCAGGCCGACAAAACACCAGAACATCACGGCAAGCGAAGCAGTCATGGCGGAGAAGGGCACCTCTGCCGGTGCCGGGAATGACAGCGTGCTAAGAGAAAGCCCGCCGCGCCACCAGATGGCGACGATCAGCGCAACGATAAGCCCGGCGATGATGGACTGCAGGTTAGCACTGGAACCGGCACCGCGCGTGCCAACCAGCCAGATGAGTGCCAGCGTGCCCAGTTCGGCCATCAGCAGTTGCACACCCTGCCAGCCAAACATGCCCTGCCAGAACCCGGCGGCGATATGCAGGGCAGCGGGTAAGCCCACCGGGATAACCGAGAGAAACAGCCAGCCGGTAACGCGCTCCAGCCGTGGGCCAAACGCCATGCCGACAAAGTGGGCGACGCCGCCCGCGCTGGGAAACTGACGGCCAAGCACAGCGAAAACGATGGCAACCGGAAAGACCAGCAGAATGAGCACGGGCCAGGCCCACAGGCTGCTGTCGCCTGCCGCCAGTGCGGCGAGTGCCGGGACGGCAAACACCCCCGTGCCCAGCAACGATGTTGAAAGTAACCCAATCCCTTGAGCCAGCCCCAGCTCCTGTTTCAGTCCACTCATGGCCTGTATCCCGCGCATCATCGCAAAGTAAAGAGGGGTAATGCTATCACAATCAATTTTGCTTATGGCTGTTGGCGCGCCTGCCTGTTCTTACGGATTGATTTTTCATTTTTTTGCGCGCGGCGGCATTTGTGCGAAATTTTTTTAAAGTGCCCCCTTGAAGGGGGAAAAACCCATCCCCATCTCTCTGGTCACCAGCCGGAGAACCGATTGCGGGCCGGCGTCATCCATAACTGATAATGACTTTCTCAAAGGAGAGCTATCAATGAGTATTCGTCCGTTACATGATCGTGTGATCGTCAAACGTAAAGAAGTTGAATCCAAATCTGCTGGCGGCATCGTTCTGACCGGTTCTGCAGCAGGCAAATCAACGCGTGGCGAAATCATCGCTGTCGGTAAGGGCCGCATCCTGGAAAACGGTACAGTGCAACCGCTGGACGTTAAAGTGGGCGACATCGTGATTTTCAATGATGGTTACGGTGTTAAAGCCGAGAAGATCGACAATGAAGAAGTGTTGATCATGTCCGAAAGCGACATTCTGGCAATTGTTGAAGCGTAATCCGCGAACGACACTGAACATACGAATTTAAGGGAAAGATTAAAATGGCAGCTAAAGACGTAAAATTCGGTAACGACGCCCGTGTGAAAATGCTGCGCGGCGTAAACGTACTTGCAGACGCAGTTAAAGTGACCCTCGGTCCGAAAGGCCGTAACGTAGTGCTGGATAAATCCTTCGGCGCACCGACCATCACTAAAGATGGTGTTTCCGTAGCACGTGAAATCGAACTGGAAGACAAGTTCGAAAACATGGGTGCGCAAATGGTGAAAGAAGTTGCCTCTAAAGCGAACGACGCTGCAGGCGACGGTACCACCACCGCAACCGTACTGGCTCAGTCCATCATCACTGAAGGTCTGAAAGCCGTTGCTGCGGGCATGAACCCGATGGATCTGAAACGTGGTATCGACAAAGCTGTCGCTGCTGCCGTTGAAGAACTGAAAGCACTGTCTGTACCGTGCTCCGACTCTAAAGCTATTGCTCAGGTTGGTACCATCTCCGCTAACTCCGACGAAACAGTAGGTAAACTGATCGCAGAAGCGATGGACAAAGTCGGTAAAGAAGGCGTGATCACCGTTGAAGACGGTACCGGTCTGCAGGACGAACTGGACGTGGTTGAAGGTATGCAGTTCGACCGTGGCTACCTGTCTCCTTACTTCATCAACAAGCCGGAAACTGGCGCAGTAGAACTGGAAAGCCCGTTCATCCTGCTGGCTGATAAGAAAATCTCCAACATCCGCGAAATGCTGCCGGTTCTGGAAGCCGTTGCGAAAGCAGGCAAACCGCTGGTTATCATCGCAGAAGACGTTGAAGGCGAAGCGCTGGCGACCCTGGTGGTTAACACCATGCGTGGCATCGTGAAAGTGGCTGCGGTTAAAGCACCGGGCTTCGGCGACCGTCGTAAAGCGATGCTGCAGGATATCGCTACCCTGACCGGTGGTACCGTTATCTCTGAAGAGATCGGTATGGAGCTGGAAAAAGCAACTCTGGAAGACCTGGGTCAGGCTAAACGCGTTGTGATCAACAAAGACACCACCACCATCATCGATGGCGTGGGTGACGAAACGGCAATTCAGGGTCGTGTGACTCAGATTCGTCAGCAGATCGAAGAAGCAACGTCTGATTACGACCGTGAAAAACTGCAAGAGCGCGTAGCGAAACTGGCTGGCGGCGTTGCGGTAATCAAAGTCGGTGCGGCTACCGAAGTTGAAATGAAAGAGAAAAAAGCACGCGTTGAAGATGCCCTGCACGCGACCCGTGCTGCGGTAGAAGAAGGCGTGGTTGCCGGCGGTGGCGTTGCGCTGATTCGCGTAGCAAGCAAAATCGCTGAGCTGAAAGGCCAGAACGAAGACCAGAACGTGGGTATTAAAGTTGCGCTGCGCGCAATGGAAGCTCCGCTGCGTCAGATCGTGCTGAACTGCGGCGAAGAGCCGTCTGTTGTGGCTAACACCGTGAAAGCGGGCGACGGTAACTACGGTTACAACGCGTCAACCGAAGAATACGGCAACATGATCGAGATGGGTATCCTGGATCCGACTAAAGTGACCCGTTCTGCTCTGCAGTACGCGGCATCTGTCGCTGGCCTGATGATCACCACCGAGTGCATGGTAACCGACCTGCCGAAAGGTGACGCGCCTGATTTAGGTGCTGCGGGTATGGGCGGCATGGGTGGTATGGGCGGCATGATGTAATGTGCCCTTCGCCCTGCATCCTTCAGGCTGCAGATGCGTTGACTGCCTTCGAGAACCCCAGTCACTTACTTGAGTAAGCTCCTGGGTATTCCCGAACTAGCCGCCTTCCTGCAACCAGAATGATTTGGGCGTATATATCGCAGAAATGAATAAACCCTCGGGCAGAAATGCTCGGGGGTTTTTCTTTTGGTCATCTTTTTAGTATAAGATTCACACACGGACGAAAGACGTCCAGCTCATTGATTGTGGGGAATAACATGCACGTTAAATATTTAGCAGGGATTGTCGGCGCAGCATTGTTACTGGCAGGCTGCAGCGCTGGTAATGAGCTTTCTTCGGGTGGACAGAGCGTTCGCTTCGTAGAAGATAAACCTGCGGCAAATTGCCAGTATCTGGGCACAGCAACGGGTAAACAAAGCAACTGGCTTTCCGGCCAGCATGGCGAAGAAGGTGGCTCAATGCGCGGTGCCGCAAACGAGCTGCGTAACGAAGCGGCGCGTATGGGCGGCAACGTGCTGTACGGCGTCTCCAGCCCGACACAAGGCTTCATGTCCAGCTTTGTGCCGACAGCCAGCGAAATGAGCGGCCAGGTTTATAAGTGCCCGAATTGATCTCACGCGAAGTGATATCGCCCCTGATGACTGTCAGGGGCGTGTTGTGACTATTACTCTTGTTCAGCGATTTTCTGTTTTACCTGTTGTTGGACGACCTGCAGACTGCGCATACATTGTTCAAGCGTAAGGCGATGGCGTTTATCGGTGCTAAGCGTTTTCACACTGACCTGGCAAGGCTTCCCTTTCAACTTATTTAAACGATGGCTGTAATCCAGTACACGGCGTGAAATTGACGCCATTTCATCGCCATCCGCTATGCTACGGGTTTTAATTACCGTGCCGCCGTATTGCATCTCTCCCTTTTCATCGGTGTAGTGATAAACCAGCGCATGATGATGAATAAATAGTGCCTGCTTCCATTCGTCCTGAGAATAAGTGTCATAGGCAATATTGCCGTCAGCTAAAAACTCGGCGTCATATAGCGGCAGGAAATCGAGAATTGAAGAGAGGCTGATAGCGACATCATTAAGGCCTGCATTATTTATAGCATAAATAATTGCTTTGACCAGCAGTTCTATTTGATGCTCATTAATACTCAATTCCAGGTTTTCACCGCAGTGCAAAGAAAAAATAAAAACAAGCTCGCTGTCACTGTTTTCACGCAGTACCACTTTATTGACCCGACGGCCAATATCTGCGTTTTCTAGCTCGCTGACCTCCATCACGGGAATATGGTCTTGCATTTTTTTAGATGCTGAATCAATGGCTTTACGCTGTTGCTCTTTTGCCTTACCGGCGGATTTTGCCTGCAGTGACAGGCGATGCTCCAGCGCTAACATCAGATCTTTCAGCGCAACCAGGGGAAAAAATAATAGCGACTGTTTGTTTTTGGGATGCGCTATTTTTAATGCTAAAGCCGCAAATTTATCATTTTGACGAATAATGCCAGTATTAACACCTGTGATGATGAATATCATTTGGTTCTCCTTAACCATTCATATTTTATATTTATGCGCAAGCGCAGTGCGTTATCATAACAAAAATAAAGCACAGCGATCTCCGGATGAATAATGAATTTATCCGGAGAAAATATCAGACGAGAACGTTGATGCGATTACGACTGGCGCAGCTGTAAATCCAGCGGGGTTTTGCTGGGCTCTCCGCCAATTTCGCGTGCCAGTTTCGGCACCATATAACCTGAGATTAACGTCAGCAGCTCGCGCATAATTTCCCGCGCTTCGTTATCACTCACCATAAAGTGAGCCGCACCCTGCACTTTATCCAGCACATGCAGGTAATAGGGCATCACGCCGGCATCAAATAGCGCGTTGCTGAGGTCGGCCAGCGTGCGGGCATTGTCATTGACGCCGCGCAGCAGCACGCTCTGGTTAAGCAGCGTCACACCGGCCTGGCGCAGTTTTGCCATGGAGGCACGAAACGCGTCATCAACTTCCTGAGCGTGATTGATGTGGTTCACCAGCAGAATCTGCAGGGAAGAACGGGCAAAGCGGGCGGTGAGCGTGTCGGTGATCCGCGCCGGGATAACAATGGGCAGGCGGCTATGAATGCGCAGGCGCTTGATATGCGGGATGGCTTCAAGCTGTGTTATCAGCCAGTCCAGCTCATGATCTTTGGCCATCAGCGGATCGCCACCGGAGAAGATGATCTCATCGAGTTCCGGTTGCTGGGCAATATAGTCCAGCGCGACCTGCCAGTTGCGTTTGTTGCCCTGGTTGTCCGCATACGGGAAGTGGCGACGGAAGCAGTAGCGGCAGTTTACCGCACAGCCGCCTTTCACCAGCAGCAGGGCGCGGTTGCGGTACTTATGCAGTAAGCCTGGTACGACGCTGTCCTGTTCTTCCAGCGGATCGGTGCTGTATCCGGGGGCGGCAACAAACTCTTCGCGCGCCGTCAGGACCTGGCGCAAAAGGGGATCGTTGGGGTCGCCTTTTTTCATTCGCGCGGCAAAAGCCCGGGGTACGCGCAGCGCAAAAAGACGCTTTGCCTCACGCCCGGCGGTTAAATTTTCGTCAGTGTCTATATTTAAAACACGCAGAAGTTCATCAGGATCGGTTATTACATCGGCAAGTTGCACTAACCAATCTTCTCTGGATGGGGTATTTAGGGTTACAATATGCGCCATTTTGTGGCTTAGCTACCAGTTAACAATTTTCAGAGGGCCTTATGGCAACGTACTATAGCAACGATTTTCGCGCTGGTCTTAAAATCATGATGGACGGCGAACCGTACGCGGTTGAAGCCAGCGAATTCGTTAAACCAGGTAAAGGCCAGGCATTCGCACGTGTAAAACTGCGCCGCCTGCTGACCGGTACTCGCGTTGAGAAAACCTTCAAATCTACTGACTCCGCAGAAGGCGCAGACGTTGTAGATATGAACCTGACTTACCTGTACAACGACGGTGAGTTCTTCCACTTCATGAACAACGAGACCTTCGAGCAGCTGGCTGCTGACGAGAAAGCAGTTGGCGAGAACGCCAAATGGCTGCTGGACCAGGCTGAATGTATCGTTACCCTGTGGAACGGTCGCCCGATCGCTGTCCTGCCGCCGAACTTCGTTGAACTGGAAATCGTTGAAACCGATCCAGGTCTGAAAGGTGATACCGCAGGTACCGGTGGTAAACCGGCTAAGCTGAGCACTGGCGCAGTGGTTAAAGTTCCGCTGTTCGTACAGATCGGCGAAGTGATCAAAGTGGATACCCGCTCCGGCGAATACGTATCCCGCGTGAAGTAATCGACTTAATGCGAGATCAATGACGCAGCAACCCTGTTGCGTCATCCTTTTCCAGGGCAGGAATGATGAAACGCCTTCTCAGTCTTGTAGCACTCTTTCTTCTCACCGCGACCTTATTGACGGGTTGTAATACCGCGCGTGGCTTTGGTGAAGACATCAAACACCTCGGTAATTCGATCTCTCACGCGGCCAGCTAATTTCTTCCTTTCGTCCTAAAAATCGCCGACTTGCCGTCAGGTTGCGCAATCTTGTCTATTCTTAAGTAGCTATGCACAAACAATATTGACTACATAAGGAAGATATTATGGTTAAGAAGACAATTGCTGCGATCTTTACTGTACTGGTCCTTTCCTCAGCGCTGACAGCCTGTAACACCACGCGTGGCGTGGGTCAGGATATCTCTGAGGGTGGTAGCGCTATTTCCGGCGCAGCGACGAAAGCGCAGCAGTAATTCCTGCCAGTACGCGGTACGGCCAGCGCCGTACCGTTAATTCAGGCTGTCTTGCGCGGTTTCTGGTGCTTCTGGCAAAGACAGGAACGGCGTAAAGCGATTGTCCATTCCCAGCTTCATTCTGATGTTGCGCTTGTAGGTATACACCGTCTTGCCATTGATGCTCAGTTTGGACGCAATGGACTGATTACTACGGCCTTCCATCCACAGAGACAGGACTTTTTCTTCCTGACGCGTAAGCAACGGGGTGGCAATCTGCGGCATGGTTCTTGCCGGGCGCGACAGGACAGCGTGGTCAATGGCTTTGGCCAGCGTTTCCATCGACACCGTTTTCTGCAGCGTCGCCTGTACCTGATATTGGGCACAATATTCCATCAGTTGCGCATCTTCACCTGACTGCAAAAGGATAAGCTGGTTATCTTTACCACAGGCGGAAAACAGTGAGGAAAGTTGTTGAATATGGTGAAGATCGTTCTTAAAACCGTAGAGATCGGCGATGATCAGATGTGGTTGCCACTGAACGATGTGCTCTTTTGCCAGCATCAGGTTGTTCAGTGACGTCACAAGAAATGAAGCCGGGAAAAAATCAGTCTGATTGAGCCAGCTTTCCAGCCCCGTCCGGGTGAAGTAACAACGGTCAATCAAGAGAATTTTAAACATATTTTTCTTCGCAGTAAGAATAATGGCGCACGGCTTCCCTTTCCTGGTAGCACATCATCATAGGGGCTACATATGGGGAGTAAATGCGTGAACTGCGTTGCTATCTGTAGCTATTTCTTGCTTTAAGTCACTTAAATCCGCGCAATTGCGAAAAAATTGCATTCCGCCTGTTATCAGGTCAAAATTTATTCCTCACCACCAGCCTGTCGGGACGACCCGATTGCGCAACTCTCAACGGGGACGGCCCCACACTGGAGCCAACTATGTCCTGGTTAATTCTTTTTATCGCCGGTCTTCTGGAAGTGGTTTGGGCGATTGGCCTGAAATATACGCATGGTTTTACCCACCTGGTACCCAGCGTTATCACCGTGACGGCCATGATCGTTAGCGTCGTTATGCTGTCATGGGCGATGAAAAGCCTGCCCACAGGAACGGCTTACGCCGTCTGGACCGGTATTGGTGCCGTAGGGGCGGCTATCACGGGGATTGTGTTATTTGGTGAATCGGCCAACCCCGCGCGCTTGCTCAGCCTGGCGCTGATTGTCGCGGGAATTATCGGCCTAAAGCTCAGTACGCCTTAAAGGGTCTGGTTTATCCACATCAGTTTTTCCACCGCAAACCCTTCGCGGGCCGCGATATCAACCATCTGTTTTTTCACCGCATCCGGAATCGTCGGCGTGCGTGACAAAATCCATAGATAGTCCCGGTCAGGCCCGCACACCAGTGCATAACGGTAATCCTTGTCCAGCGCAATGACGTTATAGCCGCCATAGAAAGGACCGAAGAATGACACCTTCAGCGCGCCCTTGTTCGGATCGCCGGTAAAGTACGCCTGACCGACAGATTGTTGCCACATGCCGCGTTCAGGGTTGTAACCTTTATTAATGACCTGAATACCGCCGTCATCCATTGTGCTGTAGGTGGCCGTCACTTTTTCCAGCCCACGCTCAAAGCGATGGTCTAAGCGGGCAATTTCATACCAGCGGCCAAGATAACGTTGAGCATCGAAATTATCCACGACGGTGACGCCGACAGGTGGCGTTGGGGTACTGCAAGCGACAACCAAAAACGCAGCGGCAACCGTTGCGATAACAGGCAGCAAACGCATGGTATTTTCCTTCCAAGTTTTTTTACTAAGTGTAGAACCTGGCGGGGAAAATTACCTGTAGTCCGGGCTTACAGCCTGTGCAATATCTGACGTATTTCTAACCCCGGAGAAACATTGCCACATAAAAAGTGATGCGAGTCACTGTTTCGCTTCCTGACGTTGACAGAGACGAAAAATAGAGGAAATAATAATTTCATTAAAACAATTAAAATATGAAATTTAAAATTCAAACGTCAGCATCAGGGAACTCTTATGAGCAAATTCTTTGTAGGCGCACAGAATCTGGGTAAGTCGTTTATGTTGCCTATCGCAGTGCTTCCGGCAGCCGGGCTGCTGCTGGGCATTGGCGGTGTTTTTTCCAATCCGATAACCATTACCACCTACCCCGTTCTGGATAATCACGTACTGCAAGCCATCTTTACGCTGATGAAGCTTTGCGGCAGCGTTGTGTTCGACAATCTCTCACTGCTTTTCGCCGTCGGTATCGCCGTTGGCCTTGCCCGCAGCGATAAAGGCACCGCTGGGTTGGCCTCGGTACTCTGCTTTGTGGTGATGAACAAAGCCATCAACGCAATGTTAATGCTGACCGGGAAACTGGCGGCTGACAACCTTGCCGCTGTGGGTTAGGCGAATGTGCTGGGGATTGTCACGCTGCAAACGGGGGTTATGGGCGGCATCATTAGCGGCCTGCTGACTGCCTGGCTTCATAACCGTTACAACAAAACCGAGCTGCCTAACCTGCTGGCCTTCTTTAGCGGCTCGCGATTTGTCCCGATTGTGACCTCTTTTTTCGCGATTTTTCTCGGCGTCGCGCTCTTTTGGGTCTGGCCGCCGATTCAGTCCGGTATCACCCATCTGGGCGGTCTGGTCGAGAAAACCGGCTACATCGGTACGCTCTTCTACGGCATGATCCTGAAATGCCTGATCCCGCTGGGCTTGCATCACCTCTTCTATTTACCGTTCTGGCTGACCAGCGTCGGCGGCGAAATGACCGTCAACGGCCATATGGTCCAGGGCACGCAAAAAATCTTCTTTGCCCAACTGGCCGATCCGAGCGTGCAGCAGTACTACATCGGTGTTTCCCGCTTTATGGCAGGTCGCTTTGCCGACTTTATGTTTGGCTTGCCGGGTGCGGCGCTGGCGATTTATCACACCTCAAAACCGGAAAATCGCAAAAAAGTGGCCAGCCTGATGCTCTCCGCGGCGCTGACGGCCTTTGTCACCGGGATTACCGAGCCGCTTGAGTTCGCCTTCATGTTCTGTGCGCCGCTGCTTTACGGTGTGCACATTGTCCTGACCGGCGTGGCTTTCATGTTGACGCATATTCTTGAGATCACCGTGGGTCAGACCTTCTCCGGCGGTCTTATCGATTTCCTGCTCTTCGGAGTACTGCAGGGGAATGCGAAAACCAACTGGATGCTGATGCTGCCGCTCGGCGCGGTGATGTTCTGTCTCTACTACTTCTCCTTCCGCTTCCTGATCCAGTGGCGCCGCTTGAAAACGCCAGGCCGTGAAGATGAAGCGCAGGAAACAGAGGCCGTTAACGGCAGCGTTAGCGCGCGTCCGGCACAGATTGTGGACGCACTTGGCGGACGGGAAAACATCGTCGAAGTGGACTGCTGTGCGACACGTTTGCGTATCACCGTGAATGACCCGGCGCAGGTGCAGATTGACAGTTTTAAAGCCCTGGGAAGCAAGGGTGCGTTTATCCGGGGACAGGGTGTGCAGGTGGTCTATGGGCCACACGTCACCATTATTAAAAATGAAGTTGAAGAATTTATTGGCGCCTGACCAGGGACCTTATTATGAAAGCTGTAATGCTGATGTTTGACACACTGACGCGCAATCACCTTGCGCCCTATGGTGGCGATGCGATTACACCGAACTTTACCCGGCTGGCACAGGAGTCCGTGCAGTTTAATAACTTTTATGTTGGCAGCATGCCCTGCATGCCCGCACGACGTGAGCTGCATACCGGGCGTTATAACTTTTTGCACCGTAGCTGGGGGCCGCTCGAACCCTTTGATTTTTCGACCATGCAGGCTCTGCACCAGAATGGTGTCCACACCCACATGGTGACGGACCATAAACACTACTGGCGTGATGGCGGCGCAACCTACCATACGCGTTATTCCACATTCGACTTCATTCGTGGTCAGGAAGGCGACTGCTGGAAAGGGCAGCTCGAAAAGCCGGAAATTCGCTGGCAGGGCATGGAGGATGACGAAACCCGTCGTCGCCGTGCCGGGCGCATGGCCCAGGATCTGATCAACCGCGCGGCGATGCCGACCCAGGAAGAGCATTTTACTCACCGGACCATTACTTCGGGTCTGGAGTTTATGGAAACCAACCAGCATCAGGATAACTGGTTCTTGCAGATCGAATGTTTCGATCCCCACGAACCCTTCTTTGTGCCGGAAAAATACCTCGCGCAGTATGGCTGCACCCCGGATGAATTCGACGGCTGGGTGCCTTATTACTGTGGCAGTCCCGGCGGCGAAAACAACGATAAAGCGCGCAAGTTTTATCAGGCGCTGATCACCATGTGTGATGATTATCTCGGCCAGGTGATGGACCGGATGAAGGCGCTTGGACTGTGGGAAGATACGCTGTTTATCGTCTGTACCGACCATGGCTTCCTGCTGGGTGAGCACCAGTGGTGGGGCAAGAACATCATGCCGGTGTATAACGAAATCTCCAGAACGCCGTTCTTCATCCGCGATCCGCGCTGTAAAAAGCAGGGTGAGCAACGTGAAGCGCTGGCACAGACCATCGATATCCCGGCCACGCTGCTTGATTACTTTAATGTCGAGCGCCGGCATCGATGACCGGGCGGCCGCTGCTTCCCGCCGTGATTGATGATACGCCGGTACGCGATTACGGCCTGTTCGGCTATTTTGGCGGCCATCTGAATATCACCGACGGCGAATCAGTCTATATGCGCTGCCCGCGTGAGAAGGGCAAAGCGAACCTCTTTGAATACACGCTGATGCCGACGCGTATTGACAGCCCGTTTAAGGTCAGCGAACTGCGGGATATTCGTATCCATCCAGGGTTCGACTTTACCCAGGGCGCGCAGGTGATGCAGATCCCGGCAAGCTTTGGCTATCTGAATCCATGGCGCTTTGGCGACAAGCTGTATGGCGTGAAGCGTGACCCTCAACAGACCCAGCCGTTGGATGATCCGCAAAAATCGCTGGCGATGGCGCAGGCGATGTTGCCGCTTTTCAAGGCCCATGATGCACCGCCGGAACTGCTGGTGCGCTTTGAACTGGACAGCCTCTCACTCGAAGGCGAGCAGGCTTTTGCTGAGCGCTGGGCGCAGGACGATGCACTGGCGAATACTCCGTGGCGTTGCGCCGACCGGGGCGTTTATGAAGCGCTGATGTTTATCAGCAAAGCGGCGGAAAAACAGGATCTGACGCTCGCCATGTTACTGGCCGACTATGCGCACGGATACGTGCTACAGGGCTGCGACATTTTGCAATTAGTGGAGCGCCACTTTATCGGCGATCGACAAAAAGCGCTGACCTATCAGGCACGCTTGCTGCTCAGAGTGGCTTAACGATGGAAAGCTGGACGCTGGAAAATGCCTGCTGGCGCGTTTGCGTGGCGGCGCAAGGGGCGGAGCTGTGTGAGTGGTGGGATAAAACCCGCAACTCGCCCCGGCTCTGGCAGCCGTGCGCGGAGGTGTGGGATAACAGCGCCACCCAGCTTTTCCCCGTGGTCGGACGGCTGGTGCATAACGGTCTGTGGCAGCAGGGGACATTCTGGCCTCTGCCCGCGCATGGCTTCTTACGTCACCAGCTTTTTCGCCTGGAATCGGTCGACGGCAATAGGCTGCAACTGTGCTGTGAAGATAGCAGCGACACCCGCCAGCTCTGGCCGTTTCACTGGAAAATGACGGTAAGCTGGACGCTTACAGAGCAGGGGCTGGATGTTGGCTGGCAGCTTGAAAATACGGGGGCAGAGACCTTTCCCTTTGCTCTGGGCTGGCATCCGGGCTTCGCATTGCCCATCGTTTCGCAGCCGGGCTGGCAGGTACAATTTTCACACCCCGCAGGCGGCCCGTTTCCTACGCGGGATCGCACGCTGCATATTCCTGAGTGTGTCCCGCAGACCACCGTTTTTCCGCTCACGCCTGAGGTTTTTCAGGCCGGTGCGGTCTATTTTGCCACCCCAGATGCGGGAGATATTTGCGTCATCGCTCATGATGGTAAGGTTGCACTACGCCTGCGTTCTCCGGATACGCAATGGCTGGCGCTTTGGGGGAAACCGGGGGCAGATTTGCTGTGCATTGAACCCCTCACTGGCACCACGGACGATCCGAATTTTGACGGCGATGTCGCCCATAAGCGCGGTATGAGCTGGCTGAATGCGGGCGAGTGCTATCGCCAGAGCCTCAGCGTTATCCTCGCGCAAGACGCGGCGAAAATTGATGGCTAAAATACCCGGCAATAATCTTTTGCACAGCGCATTGTCCGTGAAAAAGGATGTGCCGGGAGAGTCATGCATGAGCGTTAACAGAGAAAAAGTGCGGGTTTATATCGCCAACATTCTGGCGGGTCTGGCTGAGACTGACCGGAAGGTGGCGGAATTTATTTTGCAGAATCCCACGTGGGTGGTGCAGCTGCCGGTGAAAAAGATCGCCCAGGAGATCAGCGTCAGCGAAGCAACCATCGTGCGTTTTTGTAAGAAGATTGGCTACGGTGGGCTGCTGAGTTTGAAAGCGGAGCTCAAACGCGAGCTGCTTGATGACAGCGACCTGACGTTGCCCTCTTCGCCCGACATTTTCATGGGCGATACGCGTAATGACGTTGCGCAGAAGATTGCGCTCACGCTGGATACCACCGTCAAAGAGACCATTGATTTGCTCGATATGAAGAAGGTGAAAGCCATCGTCGAGCAATTTATTCAGGCGCCGCGCGTCATGTTTGTTGGGTTTGGTGCATCCGGTCTGGCCGCTCTGGAAGCGCGCGACAAGATGAACCGCATCGGCATTGAGTCTGAGGCCTTCACCGACCGTTTCACCATGACGCTCAAGTTGGCGAACCTGAAAAGTAACGATCTGGTGGTGGCGTTTTCCCATTCTGGCGAGACCCCCGAGGTGGTGAACGCGTTTCGTCTGGCACAAAAAGCGGGAGCCGGTCGGCTGGCGATTACCCACAGCACGCAGTCGCCGCTGACGGAGATGGCGGACAATTTTCTGTTGACCTGCGGGATCGCCGGGCCGTTTCAGGGTGACTCGATCGCCACCCGCGTATCGCAACTTTTTATGATTGAATTTCTCTGCACTGAGATAACCCGGCACAACCTCAGAGAGAGCGCGTCGCCGGGCTTATCGATCAAAGAGATATTGATTAAGGAACGAATCAAACGTGAGTCTTCAGGCTAATTCTTCCCCGCGCCTGCGTGAAAAGTGGTGGCTTGCCGGTAAAAAACCCGACTACCGCTTTACGCTGGCCAATGAGCGAACCTTTCTTGCCTGGATTCGCACCTCGCTGGCACTGCTGGCGGGTGCGGTTGGCATCGATCAGTTTTCCCCGCAGTTGAGTTCCCCCGTTCTGCGCCTGTCGCTCGCATTGCTGCTGGTGGTTTCTGGCTCTGTGCTGGCTGCCGTTGCCTGGTATCGCTGGCGGGGTAACGAGCTGGCGATGCGTCTGGACAGCGACCTTCCCTATACCCGCTTTTTACTGCTGATAGCCGCATTCGTGCTGATTATCGCCTTCCTGCTGGCGATCTTGCTGTGGCAGGGGCAGCCGTGACGGTACGCGATCCGGGATTGCAGCCTGAACGTACGCGGCTTGGGTGGAATCGTACCGCGTTTTCAACGTTATTAGTCAGTTGCCTGTGCCTGCGGGGATGGATCAATCAAGAGAATGGCCTGTAAGGTGCGGCATTTTTACTGCTGGTGATTGTGGCAGTTGCCATCGTTTTACAGTGGAAACGGGCGGTGGTGTTGCCGCTGGTCTTCGCGGGAATGATGTTGGCGGTGCACTTTACGCGCCTGTTGTAAAAGCCCGCCAGCCTGTGCCAGCGGGCATACAGATTAGAGGAAGATCACACCGACCAGCGTGACCACACTCAGGATGGCAGCAAGGCCATAGAAGACCCATTTACCGTTGGGAACGTGGACTTTGATGTCGTGCATGGCATGGTGCAGACGATGCAGCCCGCACCAGAGCGGCAGAACGATCATCAGGAACAAAAACGCACGGCCAATAAAGCTTTGGGCGAATGCCAGCACGCGCTCGTAGCCGAGCGCTTCACCGGGGTACAGTCCCAGCGGGAGCAGTACGCCAACCAGCAGAATCATCACCGGCGCGATAATCGCACTCCACATGCCACCTGCGCCGAACAGCCCCCAGAAAACGGGTTCATCGGAACGTTTTGGGTTTGGATTGATCACCTTTGGCCTCCTTACCAGAACAGTGCAACGAAAAGAATGACCACTGTCGCCAGCCCGGTCACGGCCCATAGCCCTTTGATAACCGGCTCAGGTTTAAGCTTTTCGTTTTTGATGATGATATTCGACGCTTTTGGCGCCAGTTCGAACCAGGTTTTGGTGTGCAGTAACGCGGCCGCCAGGGCAATCAGGTTCAGGATCACCACTATCGGGTTTCGCAGGAAGTGAACAAATCCCTCCCAGGATTCCGGGCCATGTTTCAGGGCAAACAGTCCGCAAATCAAAATAATGCTGAACCATACTGCCGGTAACGCCGTGCCTTCACGCAGCATATAGAAGCGATAAAACGGCAGCGATTTCCACCAGGTCGACGGCATCGGCCGGACATAGGGTTTGCGTTTAGTCGTCATGTTGCGCTCCTTAGCGTGGTTTCAGGGTGGCGATAAGAAAGTCTTTCGAGCTTTCCACTTTGCCCTGTTGGATAGCGGCCGCCGGATCGACGTGTTTCGGGCACACTTCCGAACAGTAACCGACGAATGTACAGCTCCAGACTCCGTTTGGACTGTTCAGTTGCGGCATACGCTGCTTTTTCCCGTGGTCACGGTTATCCAGGTTATAACGGTGCGCCAGCGTGATGGCGGCCGGGCCGATAAATTCCGGATTGAGCCCGAACTGCGGGCATGCCGCATAGCACAGACCACAGTTGATACAGCCGGAGAACTGATGGTATTTCGCCATCTGTGCCGGAGTCTGCTTGTTCGGCCCCTGATCCGGTGTTCGCGTGTTGCCAATAATGTACGGCTTAATGGCCTCCAGGCTTTCGATAAAGTGGGTCATATCGACCACCAGATCGCGCTCGATAGGGAAGTTGGCCAGCGCCTCGACCTTTATTCCTTTGGTGTAATCACGCAGGAAGGTTTTACAGGCAAGCTTCGGTACCTTGTTGACCATCATGCCGCAGGAGCCGCAAATCGCCATACGGCAGGACCAGCGGTAGCTGAGGTCTGGCGCCAGGTTATCTTTGATATACCCTAGCGCGTCCAGCAGCGACGTTTGTTCATCGTAAGGCACGTCGTAGAACGCGCTGTGCGGTGCGATATCCACTTCCGGGTTATATCGCACCACCTCAACTTTCAGGGTTTGCATCTCAGCCATGGGTCGACTCCTTCTTCTCAGCGGCTTCTGCTTCGCCGCCGTAAACACGTTTCGCCGGCGGCAGCGTCGTAATTTTCACGTCGCTGTAATCGAGACGGGTGGTACCGTCTGCGTCGCGGTACGCCAGGGTGTGCTTGAGGAAGTTGACGTCATCGCGCTCCGTGCAGCCTTCATCCAGACGTTGATGCGCCCCGCGAGACTCTTTACGTGCCAGCGCGGAGTGGGCCATACACTCGGCAACGTTCAGGCCGTGTCCCAGTTCGATGGTGTAAAGGATGTCGGTATTGAATACGCTCGAAGTATCGGTGATGCGCACGTGTTTGAAGCGTTCTTGCAGTTCCGCCAGCTTATCAACGGTTTTTTGCATCAGCTCAGGCGTGCGGTAGATGCCGCAGCCTTCTTCCATCGATTCGCCCATTTCGTCGCGAATTTTCGCCCAGCTTTCGGTGTCTTCCTGATTAACCAGATTTTTCAGGCGTTGCTCGATATCGGCAGCCTGTGCGTTCAGCGCGGCATCGTTGGCCGTAGTGGCAGAGTTAGCGCGCGCCATGGCTTGTTCACCCGCCAGGCGACCAAACACCACCAGTTCCGCCAGTGAGTTAGAGCCCAGACGGTTGGCGCCATGCAGGCCGACGGATGAACATTCACCCACGGCAAACAGCCCTTTGATTCGGGATTCGCACTGCTGATCGGTTTCGATACCGCCCATGGTGTAGTGCGCGGTCGGGCGTACCGGAATCGGCTCTTTAACCGGGTCCACGCCAACGTAGGCTTTCGCCAGTTCGCAAATAAACGGCAGACGTTCCAGCAGTTTTTTCTCGCCCAGATGACGCAAGTCGAGATGGACGACATCGCCGCGTGGGGTGGAAATGGTGTTGCCTTTGCGCCACTCGTGCCAGAACGCCTGCGACACTTTGTCGCGCGGCCCCAGCTCCATATATTTGTTCTTCGGTTCGCCCAGCGGGGTTTCCGGACCCATGCCGTAATCCTGCAGATAACGGTAACCGTTTTTGTTGACCAGGATACCGCCTTCACCACGGCAACCTTCCGTCATCAGTATGCCGGAACCCGGCAGCCCGGTGGGGTGATACTGGACAAACTCCATGTCACGCAGCGGCACACCATGCGCCAGCGCCATGCCCATTCCGTCGCCCGTGACAATGCCGCCATTGGTGTTATAACGGTAAACGCGGCCCGCGCCGCCAGTCGCCATGATGACCGCATTGGCGCGAATCTGCACCAGCGTGCCTTCCATCATGTTCATCGCGACGAGGCCACGAGCCTGGCCGTCATCGACGAGGATATCGAGAACAAAATGTTCGTCGAAACGCTGAATTTGTGGGAACTGCAGTGACGTTTGAAAGAGGGTATGCAGCATATGGAAGCCGGTTTTATCTGCGGCAAACCAGGTGCGTTCGATCTTCATGCCACCGAAGCGGCGCACGTTAACAGAACCATCGGGACGGCGGCTCCACGGGCAGCCCCAGAGTTCAAGTTGTGTCATTTCGGTGGGGCAGTGATGGACAAAGTAATCGACGACATCCTGCTCGCACAGCCAGTCGCCACCGGCCACAGTGTCGTGAAAGTGATACTCGAAGCTATCGTGATCCTGGGCAACGGCTGCGGAACCGCCTTCTGCGGCCACGGTGTGGCTGCGCATAGGATAAACTTTTGAAATAAGAGCGATTTTAGCATTTGGGTTTGCCTGGGCGGCTGCGATGGCGGCACGTAGGCCCGCACCACCCGCGCCAATTACAGCAAGATCGGCTTGAAAAGTTTGCACGACATTCCTCCTGATTATTGTTATTTCGTAACCCTTTTTTGATATGGCGTTGAGCCTGATCAGCAGGGTTTCGAATACGATTCCACTACTCCTTTATTTGTACGCATTATAATCTTAGGACTATGAGGGAAATTTGACCTGTTCGATTTTTTTAACGTATGAATGGCCTAAAACATCATTGATTTTGATTAATTTAATTACAAAACCCCACGCTTTTAGTGTTTTTACCTCCCGCCTATGACCCCTTATTCCGTTCAAAATTTGTCTCTCTGAGCCGATACGGGTAGACTTCGTGCCCTTGTCTGAATTCGGAGAAAGTACCATGAGCGAGACGGCAACCTGGCAGCCGAGCGCATCCATCCCTAACTTATTAAAACGCGCAACAATTTTGGCAGAAGTGCGTCGCTTCTTCGCCGATCGTGGCGTGTTGGAGGTGGAAACGCCTTGTATGAGCCAGGCCACGGTAACCGATATTCATCTGTTCCCGTTTGAGACCCGTTTCGTTGGCCCCGGTCATTCTAAGGGGATCAATCTGTATCTGATGACCAGCCCGGAATACCACATGAAGCGCCTTCTGGCGGCAGGGTGTGGCCCGGTTTTCCAGCTGTGTCGTAGCTTCCGTAATGAAGAGATGGGGCGTCACCACAATCCTGAGTTCACCATGCTGGAGTGGTACCGTCCGCACTACGATATGTATCGTCTGATGAATGAAGTGGATGACCTTATGCAGCAGGTGCTGGAGTGCCCGGCGGCGGAGTCACTTTCCTATCAGCAGGCTTTCCAGCGCTATCTGGAAATCGATCCGCTTTCTGCGGATAAACCTCAGCTGCGTGAAGTGGCGGCGAAGCTCGATTTGAGCAATATCGCGGATACCGAAGAAGACCGCGATACCCTTCTGCAACTGCTATTCACCATGGGTGTGGAGCCGCACATCGGTAAAGATCGCCCGGCATTTGTCTACCACTTCCCGGCAAGTCAGGCGGCACTGGCGCAAATCAGCACCGAAGATCACCGCGTGGCGGAGCGCTTTGAGGTGTATTTCAAAGGTATTGAGCTGGCGAATGGTTTTCATGAGCTGACCGATGCCCGCGAGCAGCAGCAGCGTTTTGAGCAGGATAATCGCAAGCGTGCCGCGCGCGGCCTGCCGCAACAACCGGTGGATACCAATCTGCTGGAAGCTCTGAAAGCCGGTATGCCGGATTGCTCCGGTGTGGCGTTGGGTATTGATCGTCTGGTGATGTTGGCGCTGGGCGCAGAAAGCCTCGCCGACGTCATGGCCTTTACCGTCGACCGCGCCTAGGTAAAAGCAAACGGCAACCTGCAGGTTGCCGTTTTAGTGTTTGCTTCCTCTCCCCGTGGGAGAGGGTCGGGGTGAGGGCATCAGGCTGCACCCATCTTAACCACTACAAACTTCCCGCCGTACGATTCCCTTTCCCTGCTGATGTCAGCGTACGCGCCGTGCGTTTGCCGTCCAGACTTTCAAGCCGCATCTGGAACGGTGGGAACGGCAGGTCGATGCCATGCTCGCGGAAGCCCGCCAGAATCAACTGATGAATCTCATGGCGCAGCGGCATGCGGTGCCCCATCTCGGCGGCGTAGATACGCAGTTCGAACAGCTGGATCCCCTGCTGGAGATCAACCAGGAACACTTCCGGTGCCGGGGTGTCGATCACCAGTGAACAGCGCTCAGCGGCGGTATATAGAATCTGCGTCACCTCTTCACTACTGGCATCGGCAGGTGCCGGAACCGTCAGCACCACGCGGGTCACCGAATCCGACAGCGACCAGTTGATAAACTGCTCGGTAATAAACGCCTTGTTCGGCACGATGATCTCTTTGAGATCCCAGTCGCTGATCGTCGTAGCACGGGTGTTGATCTTCGTGACGCTACCGGTCAGGTCGCGGATCGTGACGGTATCGCCAATACGGATCGGCTTTTCAAACAGAATGATCAGGCCGGAAATAAAGTTAGCGAAGATCTCCTGCAAGCCAAAGCCCAGACCCACACCGAGTGCGGCAACCAGCCACTGCAGTTTCGCCCATTCGATGCCGATCATCGAGAACCCGACCAGCCCGCCAAACAGCATCAACAGGTATTTGGTGATGGTGGTGATGGCATATCCGGTCCCCGGGGTGAGGTCCAGATGCTGCAACAGGGCAAGTTCAAGCAACGCCGGGAAGTTACGCACCAGCTGGGTGGTGATGATAAACACCAGAATAGCGATCAACACTGCGCCGAGAGTAATAGGCTCAAGACTCTCCACCCCTTGTACCGTGGAGGTGACATCCCACAGGGAAATGTTCTCAAGGAAGCCAAAGGCCGAGTGAATTTCTGACCACAGCACAATGACCGAGAGCAGCGCGATAAGCATCAGGATCGAGCGCACCAGACGCAGCGATTGCACGCTAATGGCATCCAGATCGAGCTCTTTCTCGTCAATCTCCGTCGCTCCTTCGGTGCTGGTGGAGTGCGGTGCTTCTTCTTCGCCTTTCGCGCGTTGGGCAAGGATCTCAGCACGGCGATGGCGGGCGCGGTCGAACGCCAGGCGGCGGCGCTGGATCAGCATCCAGCGGCGAATGATGTGATACACCACCAGCAGCAGGAACCAGATGGCAACCGAGGTTTCCAGACGCGCCAGCAGCGCCTGTGCTGTGGCCAGATAGCCCACCGCCGCCGCCAGAATGGCAATCAACGGGGCGCAGACCAGCAGGTTCCACAACAGGCGATTAGGCATGTTGTCGCCAGAGCCGCTCTTATCGAGGTACAGCGGGATCCCGGCACGTTTCAGGCTGAGTGTCACCACCGCCATCGCGCCACAAATCAGGATAAAACAGAGCCTTCCCAGCGACCCGGAGAACTCACGGTCGTTGAGGTTATCGAACATGATCAGCGCCATAATGAGCGGCACGATAAGCCCGATACTCATCAGGTAGTTACGCATTCCGCGCGCCACGCGATTATGCGGCCAGCCGAAATGGGCGACGAACAGCCCGGTCGGACGGGCAAAGGCGGCGCAAATCATCACTGCCCACAGCAGCGGGACAGTCGCCGTGACCCCATCGCCAATTGCCACGGCCAGCGGATAAGGCCAGGCTTCCTGCAGGCCATAACCGAGCGTTGCCCACAGGACGGGAAGCGGTAGGGCGACCAGAATCGACCAGAACACAGTGCGCATTGTCAGCCAAAAATGGTCCTGGGTGACTTTGCCGACCTTAGCGCTGGAACGCTCCAGGAAACGGGTGAAATGCTTGCGCGAGTAGAGGCTAAAGCCCACGAGGATCAGCGCGCCGAAAAGCGGGAACAGCGTCTCTTTGCTGGTCAGCATCATCGCGCTGGCTTTGCCAAGCTGGCTAAAGGTGTCCAGCGAGATCAGACGTCGCAGGTCCTGCACGATTTCGACCGGCCAGCTCAGGCCCATCGGGCTCACATCCGCTGTCCAGAACAAATAGCGGTGCGTGGCTTCATTCACCTCACGCAGCGCATCTTCAAGCTGGCTGTTGGAGACTTTAAGCTTCGTCAGCTCCAGAATCAGGGTATCGCCACCCTGTAACAAGGAAGAGAGCAGCTCACGCTGTGTGCGCAGCTGGGCATCGAGAATACGGCTCTGCTCAGCAGTTAGCTGCTGGCCATCGGCCTGGCGAATCTGCCGTAGCTGGGACTGCTTGTTCACCAGATCTTCATAGCGCATACGGTGCACGCGCAGCTGTGCCATTTCAGTATCGAGCTGCTGCGGCTTCGGCATTTCCGGCAGTCGGGCCACCTGTGCACGCAACGCTTCGCCCAGCATATTAGACGCGCCCAGCCACTGTGCCTGCTCGCGCAGAGTGTTCAGCGCCTGGCGCACCTGCAACATCTGATTTGTCGCCTGACGCTGCTGCGAAGCGACCAGATCCATGCGCTGCGCCTGCTGATTCAGCGCCTGCGACAGCTCACGGTTGATTTTGAATTGGTCAACGATACCTGGCGGCAGATTGTCGCTGTTTTCCGCCAGCTGTTCGGTGCTCTCCAGCGCCTGTTCGGCTTCACGCTGGCGCTGGCTGTTAAGCTGATTGCGCAGTGCCTGTAGGTAAGCATCCAACTGCTGCGCCTGCTTTTGCGCCAGCTCTGAGCGCATCCGTGAGAGTTCCTGGCGGTTATTCGCTGACAACTGCGCCAGTTCCTGCTCATCCACCAGCGCCCTGAGTTTTGCTGACTCTGCCTGAGCACTGAGATTCTGCGCCTGGGCGAGCGGTGTGTTGCCCGTTTGTCCACCGATAAGGCGTTCAACTTCATTGACCTGACGGCGGGTATCCGTTTGCTGTTGTGGGAGCTGGCTCAGCGAGTCGTTGATTTCCCGGGCGCGCTCCTGCTCTTGCTGCGCCAGGCGGGTTTTCTCCAGCAACTGGCTGCTGATTTGCAGAATTTCCTGGTTTAGCGCGTCGGTGCTCATATTGGCTGGCACCGATTTTGGCTCATCGCGCAGGTTATCTAGCTGCGAGCGCAGCGTGCGGGAAAGCTTGGGGAAATTGTCGATGACGTCTTGATATTGTGCCGCGCGCTCAAGGGAGCCTTTACGCTCATCAAGCGCGTTCAGCGCGGCCTGGAGCACTTCCACGGTTTCAGCCTGATCGGGCGTGGCTTTTGCCGCTTTGGCTTGCTCCAGTTCTTGCGAGATTTGTTTGGCATCGGGGGCCGATGCTGCATTGGCCCCCAGACTGAGGCACCAGGCCATCAGAAAAATGATAATCAGGCGCACTACAGCTTACCTTCTTAGTTAAACGTCGTCTTTCTTATCGTCTGGCAGCGGGCTGGCGTCCAGCTCCGCGGCAATCTCTTCTTCCGGCAGCGGCGTCGGCTCAACCTCAGGCGTGACCGGCGCTTCGGTGGAAATGGCCAGCGGCTCACCGATTTTGGTTATCGAAAGGCTTTGCAGGTGTTCCGCCAGATTCACTTTACCCGGTGCGAACAGGTTAATCACCGTTGAGCCAAGTTTGAAGCGACCCATCTCCTGGCCTTTCAGCAGCGCGACTGCGCCGTCGCTCTCGCCCGCAGGCCAGGTCCAGCGTTTAATGATGCCTTCGCGCGGCGGCGTTACCGTGCCCGCCCAGACGGTTTCAATGCTGCCGACAATGGTCGCGCCGACCAGAATCTGCGCCATCGGGCCAAATTCAGTATCGAACAGACAAATGACGCGCTCGTTACGGGCAAACAGGTTCGGAACGTTCTGCGCCGTCAGGTGATTTACCGAGAACAGGTCGCCCGGGACGTAAATCATCTCCCGCAAGATGCCGTTGCACGGCATATGTACGCGGTGGTAATCACGCGGCGACAGGTACGTGGTGGCAAAAGAACCGTTACGGAACAGGTCTGCCATCAGGTAGTTACCGGCCAGCAGGGCTTCCAGGCTGTAATCGTGGCCTTTGGCCTGCAGGATTTTGTCGTTGTCGATGTTACCGAGCTGGCTTATCACGCCATCTGCAGGCATAACCAGGATGCTCGGATCGGTATTCAGCGGGCGAACGTCGTCACGCAGCGAACGCACAAAGAAGTCGTTGAAGGTGCGATAGCTGGCGGTATCCGGCTTCTGCGCTTCTTTCATGTCGACCTTGTAGTATTTGACGAACAGGTCGATGACCAGTTTGGTCAGCCAGCCTGCTCGTTTGCTTGCGCCCCAACCCGCCAGGCGAGTGAGCCACAGTTTCGGCAGAATGTATTGAAGCGAAAGTTTAAATGAGTTTAACAAGGTAGCCTCCAGGCCATTGTTTTTGTCGTTCCTGATCTGGGTTTATTCACCGGATCTATAGAAAAGGGGACGATTCTAGCGACGCTCAGCTTAGTTGTCAGTTATCAGAATCAGAAAAGTTTTTACGCGTTTTTACCTGATCCATGCTTTCGAGAATGCGGTGATAGTTTTCGAAACGGGTGTCCGCAATTTCGCCTTTCTCGACGGCTTCGCGAATGGCGCAACCTGGGTCGTTATCGTGTTTACAGTCGCGATATTTACAGGCACCTAAATAGTCATGGAATTCGACAAAACCATTGAAGATTTGTTCCGGCTCCAGATGCCAGAGACCAAACTCACGCACCCCTGGGGAATCAATCACATCGCCACCGTGAGGGAAGTGGTACAAGCGTGATGCGGTGGTCGTGTGTTGACCCAGACCGGAGTTATCAGAAACTTCGTTGGTGAGGATCTCATTCTGTAAGCCAAGCAGGTTATTCAGCAGGCTGGATTTACCCACGCCAGACTGCCCGGCAAAGATGCTGATGCGGTCGGTTAAGGCCTCTTCAAGCGGCTGCAGACCGTTTTTCTTGTGGCTGGATACCATCAATACGCGATAGCCAATTTTGCGGTAGATATCCATCTGCTCATTCACAAAGGCCATGCCTTCATCGTCCAGTAGATCAATTTTGTTCAGAACGATCAAGGGCTCAACATTCAGCGTTTCGCAGGCGACCAGGTAGCGATCGATAATATTCAGCGACAGTTCCGGCAGGATGGCTGAGACGATCACGATCTGATTAATATTCGCGGCGATCGGCTTCACGCCGTCATAGAAATCCGGACGAGTCAGAACGGACGTGCGCTCGTGTACGGCTTCGACAATGCCTTTTACCGTCACACCTTCGGCGGCCTCTTTGCCCGGACGCCAGACGACACGGTCGCCCGTGATCAGTGAACGGATGGTACGACGAATATTACAACGGTGTACGATGCCATCCGCGGATTCAACGTCCGCGTGCATGCCGAAGCGGCTGATCACTGTGCCCTCAGACGGCTCGCCAAACAGGTTGTCATCGTAGTCGGCTTTCTCCACAGACGTTTTTAACCGACGCTGATGATTCGCGTTGACGCGGCGTTGCTGTCCTTTGGAGAGTTTATTTTTACTCAATCGTACTGGCTCCTGGTCGCCCCGGATGGGCAAAACCTTTATGATACACGCTATTTTAGATGAATATAGTCACGCTGAATATGACGCGAGAAGGGTGGAAAATAGCATGAGTGCAAATGAAAACAACCTGATTTGGATCGATCTGGAGATGACCGGGCTGGATCCGGAACGCGATCGTATTATTGAAATCGCGACCCTGGTCACCGATGCGAATCTGAATATCCTGGCTGAAGGGCCGACGATTGCGGTTCACCAGTCCGACGCCCAGCTGGCGCTGATGGATGACTGGAACGTACGCACCCACACCGGCAGTGGCCTGGTGGATCGCGTTAAGGCCAGCCAGCTTGATGACCGCGCGGCAGAACTGGCAACCATTGAATTTCTGAAAGAGTGGGTGCCGGCAGGTAAATCGCCAATTTGTGGCAACAGTATCGGTCAGGACCGTCGTTTTCTGTTTAAGTACATGCCGGAACTGGAAGAGTACTTCCACTATCGCTATCTGGATGTGAGCACACTGAAAGAGTTAGCGCGTCGCTGGAAGCCGGAAATTCTCGACGGCTTCAAAAAACAGGGTACGCACCAGGCGATGGACGACATCCGCGAGTCTGTGGCCGAACTGTCTTACTATCGCGAACATTTTATTAAGCTGTAAAAATGCTGTCCGGATGGGTGAAAAAGGGATTAGAGTAGTCCGCCCGGTGCAAAAACAGTCAAGGTGATGAATAATCGAGCACTTGAACGAAAATTTTAAAAAATCGTTTTCGGGGGGCTTGCAGGAGAAAGGAATTCTCGTATAATGCGCCTCCCGTAACGATACAGAAATGTGTAATTACGACAGCAAGAAAAATGATGTTTGCGGGAATAGCTCAGTTGGTAGAGCACGACCTTGCCAAGGTCGGGGTCGCGAGTTCGAGTCTCGTTTCCCGCTCC
>NZ_CBFFRL010000057.1:0-27010 GCF_965644215.1 Phytobacter sp. V69 | reverse complement strand
TAGTCATGATAATAGGGCCTTCTGATTAGAAGGCCCTATTATCAATGATTTTTATCCTCGTGACGACACTATCTAACGGTAAACTCGTTAGAGCTCTAATTATTTATCAGAAAAATGTATGGATAATCGCGACCTCACTTTCTCTCACCTGCTTTACCTCACAGCGCATCACTGGCGACTGGCCGTTGATCGCCGTCTGCGCGACCTCGGCATGAGTCAGGCCAGTTGGGTGGCTGTCGCCGCCATCGCCCGCAATGACACGCCGCTCTCACAAAGCGAACTTGCCCAGGAACTGGGCATTGAAAACGCCACGCTGGTGCCGCTGATTAACCGTCTGGTGGAACAGCAGCTGGTACAGCGCGTACTGACGGAGCAGGACAAACGCAAACGCCTGCTGGTTGCCACAGAGCAAGGTATGGCGCTTTACCATCAGGTGAAAACCGTGGCAGATGGCCTGCGTGAAGAAATTTTATCGGTCATCAGCCATGAGGAGCAGGAACAAACCCGACGGGTGCTGGAAAAGCTGCTCAATGAGGTTGAGAAGAAGTAATGCGTCTGCCGAAAAGCGATCCGTATGCACCACGGGAATGGGCCCTCACGAAAAACCCGCGCTGCTGGGCTCACCTTCAACGCCTTTTCACAGCACGCCACGACGCATCGCCTATGGCATCGTCGGCCTGCTGGTCTGCATGACCGGGGCACTGGGCAATGCGATGGTGACCGCCAACCTGCAAAACCTGCAGGGCACCTTTGCCGCCTGGTCGACGGAAATTGCCTGGCTGCCCGCCGTTTACGTGATGACGAACGTATCGATCAATCTGTTGCTGGTAAAGTTTCGCCAGCAGTTTGGGCTGCGCGCGTTTACCGAAGGTTTTCTGGTGCTCTATGTGCTGGTGACCTTCTTTCACCTGTTCGTCAACGATCTCAGTTCAGCGCTGCTGGTGCGTGCGGCTCACGGCATGGTGGCGGCGGCGCTCAGTTCGCTGGGGATCTATTATCAGATTCAGGCCTGGCCTGCCCGCCATCGCCTGAAAGCCCTGACGATTGGGATTACCGGCTCGTCACTGGCCATTCCCATCGCCCGGCTGTTCTCCACTGAGCTTCTGCAAATTGACGAATGGCGCGGCCTGTACTTCTTCGAGCTTGGGCTGGCGCTGATCTCCCTCGCCTGCGTAATGATGCTTAAACTCCCCCCGGGCGATCGCAAAAAAGTCTTTGAAAAGAAAGATTTTATCACCTTCTTTTTACTGGCGCCGGGAATGGCACTGATCTGCGCCGTGTTGTCGCTGGGTCGTCTGGACTGGTGGTTTGAAGCACCGTGGATTGGCTGGTCGCTGGCTCTGGCGGTGGTACTGATCGTCAGCGCCATCGTGTTCGAACATAACCGCAGCAACCCGCTATTAAATACGCGCTGGCTCTCGAGCGGCAGTATTGTTCGCCTGGGGCTGATCATGCTGCTTATCCGTATCGTGCTGGCGGAACAGAACACCGGGGTGTTCGGCTGGCTGCAGTATGTCGGTTTGCAGAATGAGCAGATGACCCATCTGGCGTGGTCCATTCTTGCCGGGATCATTTGCGGTATCACCGCCAGTTGCCTGACGATTAAACCACAGCGCCTCGCCTGGCCCATCGTGACCTCGCTGATTCTAATGATCGCTGCGTCGCTGATGGACAGCCAGTCCACCAGTCTGACGCGGCCGGATCAAATGATGATAAGCCAGTTTCTCCTCGGCTTTGGCAGCGCCTTCTTCCTTGCACCAGCCATGCTGGCCGGGATCGGCGGCGTAGTGGCTGAACCACGTAATCTGGTCAGCTTCTCGGTGCTGTTTGGAATGAGTCAGAACATCGGAGGGTTAATGGGTTCGGCCATTCTGGGGACGTTCCAGACCTGGCGCGAGAAGTATCACTCCAGCCTGATTGCCGACCAGCTCACCACCCTTAACCCGCTGGTAAATGATCGATTACAGCTCTACAGCCAGATGTACCAGAGCATGATCGGCGACAGCACGCTGCTGAGCGCCCAGGCTGTAACGCAGTTGCAAAACGTCTCAACGCTGGAAGCGAATATTCTCGCTTACAACGATACTTACCTGTTAACCGCCTCCGTCGCCGCTGCCACGCTGGTGTGGATATTCTGGCGGCTGATACGCCTGCGCATCACCGCGCGCATCGTATTACGACGAGCGACCGGAACAAAATAATACCTGTTTTAACTTTACTGGAGTATGTATGAGCCAGCAGGATGCCGCTAAAGAGCGGGCAAATACCCGCAGTAACCTGCGTATTGTGTCAATTTTCGCCGCAGCCGCTATTGGCATTGTTGGTGTACTGGTGATCCTTTACGCCTGGCAGTTGCCCCCTTTTACCCGGCAAACGCAGTTTACAGATAACGCCTACGTGCGTGGGCTGACGACCTTTATTAGCCCCCAGGTGAACGGATACATCACAGAAGTGAACGTTCAGGACTTCACGAAGGTAAAAAAAGGCGACCTGCTGATGCAGATTGACGATCGTATTTATCGTCAGCGCGTCCATCAGGCGCAGGCGCAGCTGGCGATGAAAATCGCCGCGCTGAATAACAATATTCAGCAACGCAAAAGCGCCGAAGCGGTGATCGTACGCAACGAAGCGGCACTGGTCAGCGCGAAGGCGCAAAACGTCCAGTCACAGGCCAATCTTAAGCGTGTCAAAGCCCTGAGTGCAGACGGTTCGCTCTCCGTGCGCGAGCGCGATGCCGCCCTCGCAAGCGCGGCACAGGGTGATGCCAGTATCGCGCAGGCGCAGGCCACGTTGGATGTATCCCGTCAGGATCTGCAAACCACCATCGTCAACCGCGGTTCACTGGAAGCCGATGTAGAAAACGCCAAAGCAGCCCTGGAGCTGGCAGATATCGATCTACAAAACACCCGCATTACCGCCCCGCGTGACGGTCAGCTCGGGCAAATCAGCGTCAGGCTGGGAGCGTATGTTACCGCCGGTACCCATCTGACGTCGCTGGTCCCTGCGCAGAGCTGGGTGATCGCCAATCTGAAAGAGACGCAACTGGCAAACGTCCATGTCGGACAGCCGGTACGCTTCTCCGTCGACGCGCTGGACGGCAAAGAGTTTGAAGGCCGCGTTGAAAGTATCTCCCCGGCAACGGGCGTGGAATTCAGCGCTATTTCACCGGACAACGCCACCGGCAACTTTGTGAAAATCGCACAGCGTATTCCGGTGCGCATCGAAGTGAAAGGCAAAGAGGAAGATGTTGCCCGCCTGCGTCCTGGAATGTCGGTACAGGTACATATTGATACCCGGGAGGCGAAACAATGACCGTTCGCCCTCTGGTCGCGCTCACCTGCCTGCTGCTGGCGGCGTGTCGGTCCGTTGACGTAAAACCGGCGAAACCGTCTTTGCAGATCCCGGCGGCCTGGCGAAGCGGCATCGGCCCATCCAGCGCGGTTGAAAAGGTCTGGTGGCGCAATTTTCACGACAGCGCGCTCAACGGTTATGTTGACCAGGCGCTACGCTATAACAGCGACGTGCTGATTGCCCGTGAGCGGGTCAATGAGTATCAGGCCCGGGTTTACGGTGCAGAAGGCAGCCTATTTCCGTCGCTCAGCGCCGGTGTTACCGGTACGCGCGCCCGCACACAGTCGGCGGTGACCGGCCTGCCAATCTACAGCACTTTGTACAAAGGCAGCTTGACGGCCAGTTATGATGTCGATATCTGGGGCGTACATCGCAGTACTGCCGATGCCGCGCAGGCCTCGCTGGAGGCGCAAAAAGCCGCGGCGGCAGCGGCCGATTTAACCGTTGCCTCGTCGGTAGCATCCGGTTATGTCACCCTGCTGTCGCTGGATAACCAACTGCGGGTGACGGAATCGACCTTAAAGGCCCGGGAAGAGGCGTTCAGGCTGGCACAGCGTCAGTATGAAACGGGCTATAGCTCACGGCTGGAGCTGATGCAGTCCGATTCTGAAATGCGCGCGACACGGGCACAGATTCCCACCCTGCGCCACCAAATTGCCCAGCAGGAAAACGCACTCAGTCTGCTGCTCGGTGCAAATCCCGGCAGCATTGCCCGGCAAAATGAACTCGATCAGTTAACGCCGCTACAGATACCGACCAGCCTGCCGTCGTCATTGCTCAACCGTCGCCCGGATATCGCCCAGGCGGAACAACAGCTGATTGCCGCTGATGCCACGCTGGCCTCCGCCCGCGCCAGTTTGCTGCCGTCACTGAACCTCACTGCCACAGGCAGCATTCAGGACAGAACCTTACCCGGTTTGCTGGATAACCCGCTCAAGCTGTGGAGCGTGGGTGGCAGCATTCTGGCCCCGTTGCTTAACCGTCAGGCGCTGAATGCGCAGGTGGACGTGACAGCGTCACAACGCAATCAGGCACTCTATACTTATGAAAAGACGGTAAGAAACGCCTTTAAAGAGGTCAACGACAGCCTGGACGCCATCACTCATCTGCAGGAGCAACTAACCGAGTTGCAGGCGCAGACCCAGGTCGCGCAGGAGACATTACGCATCGCGCAAAATCACTATCGTGATGGCTACTCGTCCTACCTAGATGAGCTTGATGCCCAGCGCACACTGTTTTCCGCGCAATTGAGCGTTGTTCAGGCCAAAAGTAACCTGTTACTGGCGCAAATTGATTTATATCGCGCACTGGGCGGAGGATGGTCTACGCCTGCCGTGAGCGACTAACCCAGGAGAAATGCTATGCAGAAGCAGTGGTCGAATGTCGATAACTATTTGATTGAAAAGCTTACCCCTAAAGACGACATTCTTGAGCAGGTGCTGGCGAATAATCAGCAAGCAGGGCTTCCCGCCATTGATGTGGCAGCCAATCAGGGCCAGTTACTGGCCCTTTTTGTACGCATGACGGGAGCAAAACGTATTCTGGAAATCGGTACGCTCGGCGGTTACAGCACGATCTGGATGGCACGCGAGTTACCGACTGGAGGGGAAGTGCTGACGCTGGAAGCCGATCCGCTGCACGCCAGCGTTGCCCGGCAGAACCTGCAACTGGCGGGTCTGGACACGTGTGTGAAGGTAGTTGAAGGCCCCGCGCTGGATTCACTCGAAAAATTAGGCGATCACCCGCCATTTGATCTGATTTTTATTGATGCCGATAACCGAATAACCCGGCCTATCTGCGCTGGGCACTGCACTACTCCCGCCCCGGTACGCTGATCATTGGCGACAATGTGGTACGTGACGGTGAGGTGACCAACCCGCAGAGCGATGACGAACGGGTTCAGGGCGTCAGAACCTTTATAGAGATGATGGGAGAAGACCCACGGCTGACCGCCACCGCGATTCAGACCGTAGGTATCAAAGGCTGGGATGGATTTACCCTGGCATGGGTGAATGCGTAAGCCTGAGCCAACATTCGCATTGGTCATCAGACGTAGCCCGGATAAGGCGTTTACGCCGCATCCGGGAAGATGGCATCGTGCGGTTTGATGCCCTCACCCCAACCCTCTCCCACAGGAGAGGGAGCAAATCTGTGTCGACATCCGGGGATGCAAAAAAACTACGCGCTCACCTGCTCCATTGCCTGCAAAACACGCTTATCGGAGACCGGATACGGTGTACCGAGCTGCTGCGCAAAGTAACTCACGCGAAGCTCTTCAATCATCCAGCGGATCGCCTTGACCTCTTCGTCTTCACGACGCGCCGGTGGCAGCTTGTTCAGCCACTGCTGCCACGTCTGCTGGACTTGTTCCACTTTCAGCATTTGTGCCCGGTCACGGTGCGGATCGACCGCCAGTTTCTCCAGACGCTTTTCAATGGCGTGCAGATAACGCAGCGTATCACCCAGACGGCGGAAACCGTTGCCGGTGACGAAACCGCGATACACCAGCCCGCTCATCTGGGCCTTGATATCTGACAGCCCCAGCGCCATGGTCATATCCACACGCCCTTTCAGACGCTTGTTGATATTGAACACCGCCGTGAGAATCTGCTCGACCTGTTTGGCGATATCCACCACCGTTTCATTCAGATCGGCGCGAACTTTCTCGTGCAACACGGTAAAGCCCTCTTCCGTCCAGACAGGACCACCCGCCTCGTCAATCAGCTTATCGACGCCACAGGAGATGCAATCGTCGATCAGATCCAGTACTTTGCCATACGGGTTAAAGTACAGACCCAGTTTGGCTTTGTTTGGCAGTTTTTCATGCAAATATTTGATAGGCGATGGAATATTCAACAGCAGCAGACGGCGTAACCCGTTCCACATGGCCTGTTGTTGATCCAGTGGATTATCAAACAGCTTGATTGCAACGCTGTCGCGCTCATCTACCAGAGCAGGCCAGGCTTTCACCTTGTAGTTACCGCGTTTCTGCTCGTAGCTTTCCGGAAGCTGACCAAAGCTCCAGATATGCAGCCCGCTTTGCTCGATACCGTCGTCGGCTACCGCCGAAAGGGTTTCCTGCACTTTACCTTTCAGCGATTCTTTTAACGCCGTTAATGATGGACCTTCGGCGAGTTTCTTGTTCTTCTCATCCACCACCCGGAAGGTGATTTTCAGATGATCGGGAACCTGATCCCAGTGCCAATCGTCACGATCAATCGTATGACCCGTCATGCGGCGGAGCTCACGCTCCAGGGCGTCCAGCAGCGGCAATTCCAGCGGCGTGACACGGCCCAAAAATGCTTCCGCATAGTTTGGCGCGGGCACAAAGTTGCGTCGTACCGGTTTGGGTAATGACTTAATCAGGGCAATCACCAGCTCGCGGCGCAGCCCAGGGATCTGCCATTCAAACCCGCTTTCTTCCACTTGGTTAAGCAGCGGCAGCGGAATATGCACCGTCACGCCGTCGGCATCCGCCCCCGGTTCAAACTGATAGCTCAGGCGCAGCTTGAGATTGCCCTGATGCCAGAAATTCGGGTAATCCAGTTTGCTAACCTTCTCCGCCCCTTCTTTGATCAGCATACTCTTCTCAAAGTTGAGCAGATCCGGGGTTTCATGGCTCGCTTTCTTCCACCAGCTATCAAAATGGCGGCCAGAAATTACGTCATGGCTGATGCGCTGGTCGTAGAACTCAAACAGCGTATCGTCATCAACCAGAATGTCGCGGCGACGGGATTTGTGCTCCAGCTCTTCAATTTCAGCGCGCAGCTTAAGGTTGTCGCGGAAAAACGCGTGGCGTGTCTGCCAGTCGCCCTCCACTAGCGCGTGACGGATAAACAACTCACGACACAGGGACGGATCAATCTGGCTGTAGTTCACGCTACGAGCAGCCACAATCGGCAAACCGTAAACCGTCACCTTCTCCGTTGCCATCACCGCGCCCTGCGACCGCTCCCAGTGCGGTTCACTGTAAGAGCGCTTGATCAGATGCTGCGCAACAGGCTCCACCCATTCCGGATCGATACGTGCCGCAGTGCGCCCCCACAGGCGGCTGGTTTCCACCAGCTCGGCCACGATCGTCCATTTAGGCGGTTTTTTGAATAAACCGGAGCCCGGGAATATAGAAAAACGTGCGTTACGCGCCCCGGTAAATTCCTGCTTATCGACATCTTTCATCCCGATGTGCGACAGCAAACCGGTTAACAAGGAAATGTGGACTTCACGGTATTCCGCCGGTTCGCTGTTCACCGGGATACCCAGTTCTTTCACGACCTGGCGCAGCTGGGTATAGATATCCTGCCACTCGCGCACGCGCAGGTAGTTGAGGAAATCCAGCTTGCACTGGCGGCGGAACTGATTCGACGACAGCGCTTTTTGCTGTTCGCCGAGGTAGTTCCACAGGTTCACAAAGGCGAGAAAATCGGATTCTTTGTCGTGGAAGCGGCGGTGTTTTTCATCGGATGCCTGCTGCTTGTCCATCGGACGCTCGCGCGGATCCTGAATGGAAAGCGCTGAGGTGATGATCATCGCTTCGCGCACGCAGCCGTGTTTTTGCGCTTCCAGCACCATACGCGCCAGACGCGGGTCCACCGGCAACTGGCTAAGCTGGCGACCTTGTGGCGTCAGCTTGTAGGCGGTGGCCTGCTCATCAGTGGTGATGGCACCCAGCTCTTCCAGCAGACGCACGCCGTCCTGAATATTGCGTTTATCCGGCGCTTCAACAAACGGGAACGCGGCAATATCGCCGAGGCCCAGCGCGGTCATCTGCAAAATAACCGACGCCAGGTTAGTACGCAGGATTTCCGGATCGGTAAATTCCGGGCGTGACAGGAAATCATCTTCCGAATAAAGACGGATACAGATACCTTCCGAGACACGACCGCAACGGCCTTTACGCTGGTTAGCGGAAGCCTGAGAAACCGGTTCAATCGGCAGGCGCTGCACTTTCGTGCGGTAGCTGTAGCGGCTAATACGCGCGGTACCCGGGTCAATTACATACTTAATGCCCGGCACCGTCAGCGAAGTTTCCGCCACGTTGGTGGCCAGCACAATGCGTCGCCCGCTGTGTGACTGAAATACGCGGTTTTGCTCGCTGTTCGACAGACGCGCATACAACGGCAGCACTTCGGTGTGGCGTAAATTCAGTTTGTTCAGCGCATCGGCGGTATCGCGGATTTCGCGTTCACCGCTCATAAAGATCAGGATGTCGCCCGGCGCTTCGCGGCTCAGCTCATCCACTGCGTCGAAGATGGCCTGCAGTTGATCGCGTTCGGTGTCGTCGGCGTCTTCGACAATCGGACGATAGCGCACGTCCACCGGATAAGTACGGCCGGATACTTCGATAATGGGCGCATTATTAAAGTGGCGCGAAAAGCGTTCCGGATCGATGGTCGCCGACGTGATGATGATTTTCAGGTCCGGACGACGCGGCAGCAGCTCTTTCAGGTAACCGAGCAGGAAATCAATGTTCAGACTGCGTTCGTGCGCTTCATCGATAATGATGGTGTCGTACTGCATCAACAGGCGATCCTGCTGAATTTCAGCCAGCAGAATACCGTCGGTCATCAGCTTGACCATGGTGTTGTCACTGACATGGTCACTAAAACGGACTTTATAGCCGATGCAGCCGCCCGGCTCGGTTTGCAGCTCTTCGGCAATACGATTGGCAACGGTACGCGCCGCCAGACGACGCGGCTGGGTATGGCCAATCAACCCTTTTACCCCGCGCCCCAGCTCCATACAGATTTTTGGCAACTGCGTGGTTTTGCCGGAGCCTGTTTCCCCGGCGACAATCACCACCTGGTTGTCGCGGATGGCTTCCAGGATGTCTTGTCTCTTCTGGCTAACGGGTAAATTGTCGGGATAGCTGATTGTCGGGCGTGATGCCTCGCGCAGCAGAACGTTCTGTGCCGCTTCGGCGATCTCCCGGTTCATCGTCTGGAAAATAGCCTGTTGTGATTCAGGATTTTTAACCTTCTTCACGCCCTGCAGGCGGCGGGCAAAGTGCTGTCTGTCACGCAGCATCAGGGTATCGAGCTGAAGGTGAAGATCGGCGAGGGTCAATTTTTGTTGTTCTGTCATAATCTTATCGGGCAGAGCACTGCCGGAAAACTTCTCTTTATCGGAATGCGCGTAGAATACCACAACGCGTTATTTCATTTCTTGTTCAAGAATTTCGAACATAGAATTCGATATATTGCGCTATTCATGCAGCAGTTTTGTGAATAGAGTGTCACCTAACACCGGGGGCTTGCCCCATCTCAAATAACAAGGATACACCCATGAGCAAAGTATTAGTTCTTAAATCCAGTATTCTGGCAGGGTACTCTCAGACTGGTCAGTTGGCTGACTATTTCGTTGATCAGTGGAAAGCGAAACACGCCGCTGATGAAATCACCGTTCGCGATCTGGCTGCTAACCCTATCCCGGTTCTGGATGGCGAACTGGTTGGCGCACTGCGTCCTTCCGATGCACCGCTGACTCCGCGTCAGCAGGAAGCGCTGGCGCTTTCTGACGAATTGATCGCTGAACTGCAAGCGCATGATGTGATTGTCATCAATGCCCCGATGTACAACTTCAACATCCCGACTCAGCTGAAAAACTATTTCGACCTGGTGGCTCGTGCTGGCGTGACCTTCCGTTACACCGAAAAAGGGCCGGAAGGACTGGTCACCGGTAAACGTGTGGTTATCGTTTCCAGCCGTGGCGGTATCCACAAAGATACCCCGAGCGATCTGGTAGCACCGTACCTGAAACTGTTCCTGGGCTTTATCGGTATCACTGACGTGAACTTCGTGTTCGCAGAAGGTATCGCCTACGGTCCGGAAGTTGCCACCAAAGCACAGACCGACGCGAAAGCGGCGATCGACAGCCTGGTCGCAGCCTAAGTATTTACCCTCCTGCGCTCGCAGGAGGGTTCTCAAGCAACAAAGCCGATCGCAACAAGCCATACTCCCCACGTTATTGCCGCCACAACCAGCGTGCGCCGAAGTTGTTTTATCGCCCCCTGCTGGCGTTCAATCAGACTCAAGCCCGTTAACCTTTCCCGCTGCCAGATAAGATTCAGCGCATTCCCTGCCTGGGTATTGTTCTCAGCAGAGAACAGCGTGAAATAGCGCCCATCCAGCCATAATCGCCAGCAGCCAAACCAGACGATGGCGCACAATAACGCCACTGCAACGCGGATAGTACAGGTGAGGCGACAAACACCACCCACGTCATCGGCGGGAAAGTAAAGAGCAGCAGAAACCGCCAACTGCTCAGGGTGCGGAGCAACAGGCTCATCTGTAAATGCTCACCGTCGGTTATGCTGCCCGTTTCGTTTTCCATTTTTTCAGCAACTCTGTGTGTTCCGCAGTAAAAACCACCGCCGGGCGCGCCGCACGGACCACAGCAATCGCCTGGGCTACCGTCAAATCCGGCTCGCGCTGTATTAACCAGGCGGCGGCAACCAGCGCGCTGCGGGAAAGTCCGAGCGCGCAATGAAGCAAAACGCTTTCCTGGGTGGTGCGTAAATATTCCAGCTCGCCGACCGCCCGGCGCAGAACGGCGTCATCTGGATTGACCAGATCCAGCATCGGCACACAGCGATAGGCAACATTATCGACTACCGATGAGCGAGGGAATTCACTGGTCAGATCCAGAACGGCGCGCTGTTCGAACCGCACTCGCGGGTAAGCACCTAAAAACACCCCCTCCGCCAGGGGACTTACTGCCGGTAGGTGGCGAGTGTACAGGCGCATTGAAAGCCACATTCCGGCTCGCCAGGGTAGCAACAGCAGCCATGCCGCCGGTGTTAAACGCCCCTGCTCGTCTTTCTGCAATGCATTGACACCAGCCGCACCATAAGCCAGAGCCACCAGAGCCAACGCCAGCGCAGGCCACCAGAACCAGGTTGTCAGGAACGTACCGACAAGGCACACTAACGCGCCGCAGCAATAGTATCCGGCAAGTTTTCGCCGCTTACCGGTAGCCATTCGCCAGCGCCACTTCCGGTTTGGGGGAACAACCAGTCGATAACCAGCCCCACCGCCAACCCGGTAATCACATCGATAACGTGATGCTGCCAGGTGGTCAAAACCGACGCTGCGATAACCAAAAACCAGCCCGCGCTCAGTTTCTGCCAGAAACCAGACAAATGGTGATGAAAATGCCGCCACAACAGCCAGCATAAAATAATGTGCAGTGACGGCGACTGGTTGTACGGCAAATCGAACTGTTCGAGTTGCCCGAAAAACCAACTTGCCAGACCGGTCATTTCCGGGCGGATAAAGGTAAAGCGCAGCGGAAACAGTAAAAAACCGGCGCAGGCAACAAGGGAAGCCAACACCAGCCGACAGACCAAACGCCGCTGCTCATTCAGTGAAACGCAGATAAACAGCGATAAACCGTAAAGCAGATCCAGACTCCAGTAAGGAATAATCGTCAGCGGTATAAACGGGATCCGGTGCTCCCAGCCAAACACCAGGCTGCCAATGTTTTCTCGCCCGGCGGTAAACTGATTCGCCATGCCATAAGTAAGAAAAAAGAACGGGGCCAGCACCATCAGCCAGCCGATTCCCTGAAGAATCACCGCACGCCGCGTTGTCATGGTTTACGTCGTACCGCCATGGAGACCGTGAAGATGCCCATTTCATCAATCAGTTGCGTGCATTTCTCAAAACCGGCGTCACGGACCAGCGCGTCCATCTCGCCCTGAGTACGTACGCGCATCACCCAGGCTTTGCCATCTTTGTGACTGGTGAGTGACCAGGCGATGGTTTTTAACTGCGGGTGCCAGGGCTGACCGGTGTAGATCAGAATGCCTCCCGGTTCAATTGCTGCAGCCAGACCGGCAAGCGAATCTCGTACCGGCCCGTTTTCCGGGAACAGTTCGTACAAACCGGACACGATCCCCAGCGTCGGACGCGGTTCCAGTGCCGCCAGTTCATTACGATTAAAGGCATCCCCCTGCTCAAATCGCGCACGGCCCGCCATACCGCGAGAGGCGATCATCTCCTGACCTTTCGCCACGTTTAATTCACTGTAATCGCGCAGAAGGATCTCGCTTACCGCCGCTTCGCCTTCCAGGGCATCAAGCACATAGCGTCCATGCCCGGCAGCAATATCCACGACCCGTACCGCGCTGCCCTGCGCTGTTAACCGTGCAACAGCCTGCTGAATCAACATCTGCAGATGGATCTTACGCTGGCGGATCCCCTTCCAGCCCACGCTATTCAGGTAGTTTTTATCAATTAGGCGCCCCAACGCGCTGCTGCCCTGAGGCTGGTTGCGATAATAGATGTAGTCCAGGGTACTGCCGGAATCGAAACCGGTCTCAAATCCCAGACGCACCCCCGTGGACTGCGTGCCCAGGACTTTCATCCCGTAGCGCAAACTGCGGTAAGAGATATCGTCCAGCGAATACGGCGCAGGGCCACCGCTCAGTATGCGCCAGGTATCAGCGCCGGGGCTCCAGCGATCTTCCTGGCTGTAATCAAAACGCTGCACGGGACGGGCATACAAGGTATCAATAAAACTGCGCATCTTATCGAATGCCAGATGCCGCTCTTTTTCACCTAAGGTGTCATGATAAAACCCCGGCAGCACATGCAGCTCTTTCTGCGGATTACGCAGGCTCTGATAAAAATCAATCTGCGGCTGGCGGTGCACAACGTAATCTTCCCCGGAGACCAGCAACTGCACAGGTAGCGTAATGGCGCTGGCATCGCTGACGACTCGCTCAGCCGTTTTGTAGAGATCGAGCAGAATATTCACCGCAATTGGCCGGGTAATCAGCGGATCCTTATTGAAGCTCGCCACCCGCTCGAGATCGTGTGTCAGATGCTTGCCTTTCACATACGAGTTGACGAAGAAAAGGCCGCGCAGGCGATACATCAATCCCAACCCCTGGCGAGCAAACGGCACATACAATTTGACCTTAAACGCCGGTGATGCCAGCACCAGGCCACGAATGTCCGGGGCATAATCATGCGCCCAGGTCGCCGCCAGAATCGCCCCGACGCTTTGCGCCACGACGACCACATCTGTCATCCCGGCCTGGCTATCTGCGGCGGCGAAACGCACAAACTCGTCAACATCCTGCACCGAACGCGCGAGCGACGGACTGTAACCACGCTGACCCGGTGAGCGACCATGACCTCGGGCATCCCAGGCATAAAACGCGGTATCCGGCATCGCCAGCTCATCAACAATGTGTTGCAAACGCCCCGAGTGCTCATGCCCACGATGAAACAGGACCATCACTTTTGGCGTTGAACTGGCTTCTTGTGCTGGCCAGTGGCGATAAAACAGCTCTGTATTATCACTGGTCAGAAACTGCCGTTCGTCGGGTATGCGGGAATTAGTCATGAGGATGATTTCCTTGCGTAGGTTGCAAAAGCGCCGTCAGTCTTTGCTCCAGGTCGTCCATAAACGTTTTCTTCTCCGGATGCGTACTCAGCGCATCGCCAATATTGACATCAATAAACAGCGGCAAAGGGATACGATTACCTTTCGCCATCACACGCTCAGTACCGCGCAACCCAACGGGGATAATGGGCACCTCCGACATGCGCTGACTCAAATGCCACACTCCGGATTTCAATGGCGCAAGTACGCCCGGCTCACCGCGTGTCCCTTCCGGAAACAGGATCAGTGTTTTACCTTCACGCAGCGCCTGTTCACATTGCGCCAACGGATCGGCGTCACCGCCCTTTCTTGAAATCGGAATGATGTTAAGGATATTCAACGCAAACCAGGCCATGCGTTTATCCCGCAGAAAATAATCCGCGGCAGCAACCGGATGAATAGAAGCCTGGTAACGCAGCGTAAAAAGCGAAAGCAAGGCGAAAACATCCATATGGCTGTTGTGATTTGCCACGATTATCGAAGGCCCGTGCTTCGGCAGCCGCTCGCTGTGGCGGACACGCAGACCAAGCCACAGCCAGATGACCGGCCAGACGATACATAGAGTAAACAAGGTACGGAGCAGTCGTGTCATCATAGGTTAGTAGCAGAAATAGCGAACAAAATGGAAGAAGACCGGTGCGGTAAAAATCAGCGAATCCAGCCGATCGAGGATGCCACCATGGCCGGGCAGCAGCGTACCACTGTCTTTGACGCCAATATCACCACGTCGCCGCAAAAGCCAGTAACGCCGATAATAACCCCGGCCAACAGCGCCATCGGCCAGCTTAGGGGAGTCAGCAGCGGCCCCAGGACTGTTGCCGCCAGCGCCGTCGTTGCCACCCCACCCAGCAATCCCGCCAGGGTTTTGTTTGGGCTGACCTTCGGTATGACTTTGATACGACCGAGCGACTTGCCCCACAGGTATTGCGCGATGTCGTTAAATTCGGTCAGGCCGACCAAAAACAGCACCAACAGCGCGCCGGTTTGCATTCCATTCGCCGGTAACACCAGTAAAAAAGCGACATGGCTGAAGGCAAACACGGTGGTCATCAGACTCCAGTGCAGCTGGGAAGCGGTACGTAAAAAGCCCTGTGTATCCCCGGCAATCACCATTCGCGCCGGTAAAAAAAGGAACACGTAGACCGGGATAAACACCACAAACATGCCGTACCAGCCGATACCTATCAGCCAGTAGTTAAGGGGAATAGCAATAAACATCCATAACAGCGGCATGCGGTCGGACTGGCGGGAAGGCACCAGCGTCAAAAACTCTTTTAACGCCATAAAGCTGACCAGCGCGAAGAACGTCAGTGCCAGCCAGTTCGGGCTGAGTAATGCGAGGGAAAACAGGACAATGATCACCCACCAGGTGCGAATACGTAACGTCAGCTCGCGCCAGTCTTTACCCGAACGCAGCCACACCAGCAACCCGTTGATCACGGTGGCAATCAGCAGCAGGGCAAAAATGGCGGCCAGAGATTTTTCAAGTAGCGTCATTTCACTCCCTCTTCACGCAATGCACTGCGACAGCGATTAAAAACCGTCCATAACAACAACAGTGTTGCGACACCCCATACGACATTATTCCAGGCGAGAAGCTGCGGCCAGACCGACAGCGCCAGTCCCCATGCGCCAAACACCAGCGCCCTGTCGCTTTTGCCCAGCGGACCGGCATAGCTGCGCACGCCGTTAATCGTTTGTGCCAGCACGCCGCAAAACTCGGTCATCAGTGCACAAAACACCATGATCAACACCAGCGGTACACTGCTTTGCGCAAGCAGCATAAAGGGCAGATAAAGCGCGATGTCGGAAATCACATCGCCTGTCTCATTGAGAATGGCCCCAAGACGCGATGTCTGGTTGCATTCACGCGCCAGCATACCGTCCAGCGCGTTGAGCGCCATCCGTACAAACAACACCACGGGCAGAAGGACGAATAATCCGGGCTGAGGATGAATGATGAGCGCCGCGCCCGTGATAAGGGAAAGCACCATCGCGGACAGCGTAACGTGATTAGCGGTGACGCCGCGTCTGTTCAGCCAGAACATCAGCGGTCTTAACAGCGCCTGAAACGCGGGCTTTATCTGGTAAAGCGTCATCATCACTCCTTGATAAGAATATATGGCGGGTTTGAGCCTGGCTTTTTATTTCCCGGCACAGGAACACATTACTGATTCTGTTTCTCCAGCAGCGTTTCCACTTCTTTATCCGCTTTAATATTGATGTCGTGCTCGATCTTCACGTTCATGTTAATGGTGATTGGCTCTTTCGGCGCAGCCACTTCAATTCGCGGCGTACAGGCAGCCAGCAGCATCGTCATCATTATTACTGGCAGGATTTTCATCGTTTATCCTCACACTCTTTTCCGTTCGTACAGAAAACCGCGGGCAGTGTTGCATTTTGTTGTAGCAGAGACTGCAGATTGTCGCCGAAACGCAGACTGCGCCACAGCTCAAAGACATTTTCTTCATGGGTATAGTTGAGGTTCACCGTATTACTCTTTCCTTCCACAAAACTGGTGCCTTTAATGGTCGCCTGCATTTTCAACAGGCCCTGACGATCCAGATTGAGTTTCGTCCATGAGCGTGAAATTTCCATATAGCGCAGCCAGTTAATCGCCGCGCCGGCCGCGATATTATCTTTCACCAGGGCGTCGGCGGTGTCTTTATCCACGCGTAAGGTCATGGGACCGGGGTTATGCAACCAGCCGTCTTTGATAATCCATGTGCCGTTGTTATCCAGCCACAGCGGCAGCGCGCCGTCAAAAGGACCGGACATCGCGAACTGTTTAGAGTTGATGGCGCTGATTAACTCGCTCGACGAGATATTACGCAAGCGTAGCAACGCCGGATCGCGCTGAGGCAAGCGCAACTGGCTCATCGTCACTTTGCCACCCAGCACATCAATACTGACATCACTCAGCTGTAAGGGGTTTTCTTCGCTCCAGGGATAATTGCCCTGCAAATCGGCGGCAATATTCCGTGCGGTCACCTGGTTCACCACTTCACCAATGCGCAGCGATACCGGCCTGCGTGTCCCCAACTGCCAGTTGCCTTCGCGATAACGGAAAGGCAGGACGAAATCGACGCCGGAGATTTGGTTATCCGGCATCCATGCGCTGCCGCCACGCAGCACGCCGTGCCCGCCCGCCTCAAAACCCTGCCCGGCGGCAGCGGAGAAGGCCACCTGGGCATACAGCGAACCGTCCAGTAAATTCATCTTCCAGTCTGGCGGCACCAGCGGCTGGAACACTTTCAGCGACTGGCGTGGCCACCAGGCCTGGCCGCGCAGACGTTCGCCGTCCCAGCGCCCGTTGACCTGTATTGGGCCAATTTTTTCCGCACGCAAATCCCCTTTAAACTGGAAGACGGTCGGCTCGCTGCCTTCAACGCTAAACGTTAATGTTGAAGGCGGCAGAGCACTCCCGCCGGAGAAGGTGGTTTTTCCCGCATCCAGGGTTAACCCGCCGCTGAAAAACGGGTGGTCCGCATCGCGCAGCCAGCGGACGGGTTCATTAAGTACCAGCCGTGGCGCGCTGACGTGCATCGTGCCGTACTGCAACTGATCGAAACCGGTAGACAAATCGCTCAGTAAAATCGTTTGATCACGCCATTCGCCCCGCCCGTTGACATCCCAGCGGGCATTCATGGGGGTAAAATTACCGGTTCCCCAGTAACGCCACTGCCAAAGGCCATCATCAGGCAAAAAGTCGCGCGCCTGGCCGTCAAGGTGTAAAACGAAATCCCCCATCGCGTTCTCGTGGACACGCAGAATGGCCTGCAGACGTCCGTCCACGCCTTTTTGGGTCACTTTTACGCCCGCCAGAGGCCAGCGCACATCATCAATATTGAGCGCATCGATTACCCGCCCGCTCGAACGCAGCAGCGCACCCGGCGTAAACGCCAGCTTAGGATCGCTGAACCCGCCGGTCAGATGCGCAGGTAGCACCGCGTAGAAAATCATCTCGCCCTGTTTGGCTTCACCGGTCAGTTGCAGCGGCATATCGCTGGCCACCATATTGAGGCGCCCAGGCCCAATGGTGAGTACCGCGTTGCCTTTACCAGCATCACCTTGTGTCAGAACATTCAAGCGTCCACTGATTTGCGCATTTTGCAGGCCGTCCTGCCAGTCGTCGATGCGCAATCCCACGCGCCCGCTTAACGGGACGCCCTGATAAGGCCAGTTCCAGCGGCCATCGCTGATGGTCAATCTCTCCCGCGTCGCCTGCCAGGGCAGATCCAAAATCGGTTCCGGATTATCGCGCGCGGTGATAATCAGTTGCCCTTCATTGTTGCGCCAGTCCAGATCGGCATCGACCAGCGATGGTTCCATCGGCAGCGTGAGCGTGGTCTGGGCGTGACCATTCACCGGGATGCCGTTGGGTACTTTGGGCAGGACAAACTCGCCACCAAGCGTGACGGGCGGCTCACCGTCAATCAGACTTAATTGCATTTGCGCAAGCGTTAGCACCTGTCCGCGCAGGCGGGCCTTAACGCTCACCCTGTCGCCATCGTAGTGAAGATCCTGATTCTCTTTGGAGAGCGCCAGCGAGATTTTCCCCTGCCACTCCTGCCACGGGGAGACGGTGAAGCGCTCAATGTTCACCCACGTTTTCGGCAGCATGGATTGCCACTCCGCCAGCGTGGTTGGCGCACCAGGGGCGGCTTCCGTTTCAGGAAGTTTGTTCAGGCAGGTGGTATTGATGTCCAGCGAACCGATATCCAGTTTCCAGCGGCTGGGATGCGTCAGTTGCGCATTCTTGACTAGCGCCAGCGAACAATCGTCAATCAGATAGCGCAAATCCGGGATCTGCAATGAGTGACGGGTAAAATGTGGACTTTCTTCCATCGAGATACGCGTGCCAACGGGCAACCAGATGCCCGCAAGCGTTGGCACCCAATACGCGAGCGTAAGCAGCAGCGTTAGCGGCAGCAGAATAAAAAGCAGTAGTAATGCGATTGCGGCTTTGTATTTACCCTTCATGGGCAGTTAATATCCTGATTTTGCATATAATTAAGCCGATTCTGGCCGTTATTGTGGCATGTTTAGCCTGACAGGTGAAGTCGTTGCCCGTTTTAAGCTTAGATGTTTTAAACTGTTTTATATGTCTCTGTTTATCAATTAATTTTCAATATTTACACAATTATTTGAATCATGCTAATGTGGTGACAAATCTAATGGAGAAAGTCTTATGAAACTCGCGGTATACAGCACAAAGCAATACGATAAAAAGTATTTGCAGCACGTAAACAAGCAGTTTGGCTACGAGCTTGAATTTTTTGACTTTCTGCTCACCGAAAAAACGGCGAAAACTGCCAACGGCTGTGAAGGCGTCTGTATTTTCGTTAACGACGACGGCAGCCGTTCGGTACTGGAAGAGCTGAAAAAGCATGGCGTAAAATTCATCGCGCTGCGCTGTGCCGGGTTCAATAACGTCGATCTCGATGCGGCACAAGAGCTGGGTTTACACGTCGTGCGCGTACCCGCTTATTCACCGGAAGCCGTGGCGGAACACGCTATCGGGATGATGATGGCATTAAACCGCCGCATTCACCGTGCCTATCAACGTACCCGTGACGCTAACTTCTCACTCGAAGGGCTGACCGGTTTCACCATGTACGGCAAAACAGCGGGCGTAATCGGCACCGGGAAAATTGGCGTTGCCGCCCTGCGCATTCTGAAAGGTTTCGGTATGCGTCTGCTGGCGTTTGATCCGTATCCAAGTGCAGCCGCGCTTGATTTAGGCGTGGAATATGTCGATCTCATCACCCTCTTTTCCGAGTCTGACGTTATCTCCCTGCACTGCCCGCTGACGCCGGAAAACTATCACCTGCTTAATCATGCCGCATTCGGTCAGATGAAAGACGGCGTCATGATCATTAACACCAGTCGTGGTGGCCTGATTGATTCGCAAGCGGCGATCGAAGCGCTGAAAAACCAGAAAATCGGCGCGCTGGGGATGGACGTGTACGAAAACGAACGCGATCTCTTCTTTGAAGACAAATCTAACGACGTGATTCAGGACGACATTTTCCGCCGCCTGTCAGCCTGCCATAACGTGCTGTTCACCGGACATCAGGCATTCCTCACAGCAGAAGCGTTGATCAGCATTTCAGAAACCACGCTCAACAACCTGCGTCAGCTCGAAAACGGCGAAACCTGCCCGAACGCGCTGGTATAAGCGCTGCGGTTCCCCTCGCATGAGGGGAACCCTTTAAGACAATTACTGACAACAATCGATCCCGCCTGTCTGTTACAATTCTGCCAGTATGTTGATTTTCTTTGAGGACAAAATGAAAAGGATTATTACCCTGTTGGCCTTTGGCGCGCTGCTTTCCGGCTGTGTTAGTCATGGCGTGAGCAAAAATTCGGTGAATGATGCTCAGCTAGCCCAGCACCGCTTTGTGCTGGACACCGTAAACGGGCAAACCGTCGAAAAAGGCGAACATCCGGCAGAAATTCGTTTTGACAATAATATGACCGTTTCCGGCAGCATGTGTAACCGCTTTACCGGGCAGGGGAAATTATCCGAAGGTACGCTGACGGTGAAAAAGATGGCGATGACACGCATGATGTGTGTTGATGCCCAGCGTAACGAGCTGGACAATACCATCGGCAAGATGCTCAGCCAAGGGGCACAGGTTGACCTGACCGATGGCCAGCTTACGCTAACGACCGCAGATCTAACGCTGATTTACGCCCAGGCGGATCAGGCTCAGTAAGCGCCGCAGCTTCCGGCGGCAAGCGACTGTTCGCTACAACGTTTGCCGTTAGGCAGAGCACACATCCCGATAGCCGATCCATCCAACTGGCGTGCGACGGACAATGACCCACCGATCATCGCACAATTCGCTTCACCGCTGCTCGACATCGACGCGCGTAATCCCGGAGCCACATGCGCAGCCGTTGCCTGCTGAACAGGTTCGCTGCTGCACGCAGAAAGCAATAACGCGGCACACCCTACCCAAAACGCTGAACGCATTTCTCATCCCCCAATGATTTAGCAAAACCTAAGCATCATAGGCAGCACAGCGCGGTACGTCGAGAGCATAACTGCACCTTTATGCGTTCTGGCAACATTTTGATGCGATTTTTTGCGCAAGCGCAAAATGGTAAATGGCAATTCATTGATTAGCGTTATGCCTGAGGACACAAAAGCGAAAATTCCTTACCCGTCGTTTTGCTAAAATAGAGGGATAATTACAGGACTCATCGCTGTTATCTGAGTCCCTTTTATTGAGCAATGTAAGGGTGTCATATGATCACTATTGACGGTAATGGTGCGGTCGCTTCGGTGGCGTTCCGTACCAGTGAAGTTATCGCCATCTATCCGATTACCCCGAGTTCTACCATGGCTGAACAGGCTGATGCCTGGGCCGGGAATGGGCTGAAAAACGTTTGGGGTGATACGCCGCGCGTCGTGGAGATGCAATCGGAAGCCGGGGCCATTGCCGCGGTACACGGTGCATTGCAGACGGGCGCCCTCTCCACGTCCTTTACCTCGTCGCAGGGTCTGTTACTGATGATCCCGACGCTGTATAAACTGGCCGGTCAGCTCACACCGTTCGTACTGCACGTGGCAGCCCGTACGGTCGCTACCCATGCGCTTTCCATTTTCGGCGATCATTCCGATGTCATGGCCGTGCGTCAAACCGGTTGCGCGATGTTGTGCGCGGGCGGTGTTCAGGAAGCGCAGGACTTTGCGCTGATTTCACACATCGCCACGCTGAAAAGCCGCGTGCCGTTTATTCATTTCTTCGACGGCTTCCGTACCTCGCACGAAATCAACAAAATCATGTCGATCTCTGATGATACGATCCGTGCCCTGTTGCCGCAGGACGAAATCGATGCCCACCGTGCGCGTGCACTTAACCCGGAACATCCGGTGATTCGCGGGACGTCGGCCAACCCGGACACCTATTTCCAGTCACGCGAAGCGACGAACCCATGGTACAACGCCGTTTACGACCACGTTGAGCAGGCGATGGATGATTTCGCCGCCGCCACCGGACGTCAGTACAAACCGTTTGAGTATTACGGTCATCCGCAGGCCGATCGGGTCATTGTCCTGATGGGCTCGGCGATGGGCACCTGTGAAGAAGTCGTCGACGAACTGCTCACTCGTGGAGAGAAAGTCGGCGTACTGAAAGTGCGTCTGTTCCGCCCATTTAGCGCGAAACACCTGCTTTCCGTTTTACCTGAGTCGGTAAAAACCATTGCCGTGCTCGATCGAACCAAAGAACCCGGCGCACTGGCTGAACCGCTGTATCTGGATGTAATGACCGCGCTCGCGGAAGCCTTTAACAGCGGTGAGCGTGAAACGCTGCCGCGTGTGATCGGCGGGCGCTATGGCCTGTCATCCAAAGAGTTTGGCCCGGATTGCGTCCTGGCGGTATTCAATGAGCTGCGCGCCAGCAAACCGAAATCTCGCTTTACCGTCGGTATCTACGACGATGTAACCAATCTGTCGCTGCCGTTACCGGAAAATATCCTGCCCTCAAAATCCAAACTGGAAGCGCTGTTTTACGGTCTTGGCAGTGACGGTAGCGTCTCGGCGACCAAGAACAACATCAAGATTATCGGTAATTCAACGCCATGGTATTCACAGGGCTACTTTGTCTACGACTCCAAAAAAGCAGGCGGCCTGACGGTTTCGCACCTGCGCGTCAGTGAACATCCGATTCACTCGGCCTATCTGGTGTCGCAAGCGGATTTCGTCGGCTGCCATCAGTTGCAATTTATCGATAAATATCAGATGGCAGAGCGTCTGAAACCGGGCGGCATTTTCCTGCTCAACACCCCGTACAGCGCCGACGAAGTATGGGATCGGCTGCCGCAAGAAGTGCAGGCGGTCCTGAATCAGAAGCAGGCCCATTTCTATGTGATCAATGCGGCTAAAATTGCCCGTGAATGCGGTCTTGCCGCGCGCATCAACACCGTTATGCAGATGGCCTTTTTCCACCTGACGAAAATTCTGCCGGGCGATAGCGCGCTGGTTGAGTTGCAGGGGGCGATTGCCAAAAGCTACAGCAGCAAAGGCCAGGAACTGGTCGAGCGTAACTGGCAGGCGCTGGCGATGGCGCGTGAATCACTGTTCAACGTACCGCTGCAGGCGGTTAATCCGGCAAGTTCACCTCGCCCGCCGGTGGTCTCCGATGCCGCGCCGGACTTCGTCAAAACGGTGACTGCGGCCATGCTGGCAGGTTTGGGTGATGCCCTGCCCGTTTCCGCACTACCGCCGGACGGTACCTGGCCGATGGGAACAACGCGCTGGGAGAAACGTAACATCGCCGAAGAGATCCCTATCTGGAAAGAAGATCTCTGTACGCAGTGTAACCACTGCGTCGCGGCCTGTCCGCATTCTGCCATTCGTGCCAAAGTCGTCTTACCAGAGGCGATGGAACTCGCGCCAGAAAGTCTGCATTCGCTGGACGTAAAATCCCGCGATATGCGCGGTCAAAAATACGTGTTGCAGGTCGCACCAGAGGATTGCACCGGCTGTAATCTCTGCGTGGAAGTCTGCCCGGCGAAAGACCGTCAGAATCCGGAAATCAAAGCCATCAATATGATGTCACGTCTGGAACACGTGGGAGAAGAGAAAGTCAATTTCGACTTCTTCATCAATCTGCCAGAAATCGACCGAAGCAAACTGGAACGTATCGATATTCGTACCTCGCAGCTTATCAGTCCGCTGTTTGAATATTCCGGTGCCTGTTCCGGCTGTGGCGAAACGCCATACATCAAGCTGCTGACCCAACTTTATGGCGATCGCATGCTCATTGCCAACGCCACCGGCTGTTCGTCGATTTATGGCGGTAACTTACCGTCCACGCCGTATACCACCGACGCGGCAGGTCGCGGCCCGGCATGGGCGAACTCCCTGTTCGAGGATAACGCCGAGTTTGGGCTGGGCTTCCGCCTGACGGTTGACCAGCACCGCAAACGCGTGATGCGCCTGCTGACGCAATTTGCTGACCGTATTCCGGACGAACTTAATGAACTACTGCTGGCCGAGGCAACGCCAGAGGTTCGTCGTGAGCAGGTTGCTGCGCTGCGCCTGGCGCTGGCCGGTGTTGATGAAGCCAAAGAGCTGTTAACCGATGCCGATGCGCTGGTCGAGAAATCCATCTGGCTGATTGGCGGTGATGGCTGGGCGTACGACATTGGCTTTGGCGGCCTCGACCATGTGCTGAGTCTGACCGAGAACGTCAACATCCTGGTGCTGGATACCCAGTGTTATTCCAACACCGGCGGCCAGGCGTCGAAAGCGACCCCGCTCGGCGCGGTCACCAAGTTTGGTGAGCATGGTAAGCGTAAAGCGCGTAAAGATCTCGGCGTCAGCATGATGATGTACGGCCATGTGTACGTGGCGCAGATTTCACTGGGCGCGCAGCTCAACCAGACGGTGAAAGCGATTCAGGAAGCCGAGGCCTATCCTGGGCCGTCGTTGATCATCGCCTACAGCCCATGTGAAGAGCATGGCTATGACCTCGCATTGAGTCACGATCAGATGCGCCAGCTCACGGCAACCGGCTTCTGGCCGCTTTACCGCTTCGACCCACGTCGTGCGGATGAAGGCAAATTGCCGCTGGCACTGGACTCCCGTCCACCGTCAGATGCGCTGGCCGAAACGCTGCTTAATGAGCAACGCTTCCGTCGTCTTAACGCCCAGCAGCCGGATGTGGCAGAACAGCTTTGGAAAGATGCCGCCGCCGATTTGCAAAAACGCTACGACTTCCTCGCCCAGATGGCAGGCAAAGCGGAAAAAAAACCGACGGAATAATGAGATAAGTTGAACAAAAAGCCTGCAATCTTGCAGGCTTTTTGTTTCTGCGCGTCTTGCAACAGACAGTATATCTGGTGGATGATAAACCTTCCTCGCGTCGAGCTGTAAAGGACATTCATTATGCGACATCATCCCGTAAAATCATCCCGCATTTCGTCCATTGGCTATGATGAACGCACCAACACGCTGGAAGTTCGCTTTCACGATAAAAGCACCTGGCAATACCGCGGCGTGCCGGAAAGAATTTTCACGGTGTTTCTGACGGTTGTGTCGAAAGGCCGCTATTATGATGGCGTGGTAAAAGGTAAATTCCCGGAAAAGAAAGTGGCCTGACGGACGCGTGTTATCTCACACTAATCGCAAAAATAGTTGCATATTCTCTGAAAATCCTGCCAAAACAGACACCGCTGATATAAAACTGTCAAATAACTGCGTAATACTCATGTTCAGACCCGAACATCTGTCTGACTACCCTTTAGTAATTGAGAACGATTGAATGAAATTAAGCAAAACCCGCCGCGCGATGCAGATTCACTGGAGCCTGCAGCGTCAACGCGAAAACCAATGGAAGAAGTTCAGCCTGGTGCTGACTAACCGTAGATCCTGATTTATCGTCCGCCGTTATGCTCCTGCTGTGTAACGGCAAAGCCCCTTCCCCTCTCACTTATCGCCAAATGTCGCTCTGAGCGCATCAATAAAACATTTTACCTTCACAGTCTGTTTTCTTGCCGTGGGGACCAGCACGTGCATAGGGCGCGATGCCCCCTCGTACGCAGGCAATACGCGGACCAGATTGCCGTTTTTAATCTCCTGGTTCAGCACGTCTTCCGGGCCAAGCGTCACGCCATACCCTTCAACGGCCGCCTGCATCAACGCCTTCCAGTCATTGGAGCGGAAACGCCCCTCGGGCCTGACCTCTTCTTTTTTGCCGTCTTTGTAGAAAATCCAGCGGCACGGCATGGACGTTGACCAGTAGCCATAAACCAGACACGCATGCTGATGCAGTTCCGACGGCGTTTCCGGTAAACCATGTTGGGCAATATACGCAGGCGATGCACAGGCTATTAGTCGATATGGCGCCAGCGGCCACGCCACCATCGAACTGTCTGCCAGCTCGCCGATACGGATGATCACTTCAAAATCCTCTTCGATCGGATCGATGATGCGATCGCTTAACGTCAGCTCAACCTGCACTTCCGGATACATTCCCAGATAGCGCGTAATAAATGGCGAGAGTGCATGTGAACCAAACGTCACAGGGGCATTGACGCGGATAATACCGGAGGGAGTGGCTCGCATGGCAGTGACGATCGCGTCCGCCTCATCCACCTCCGCCAGCGCGATTTTACAGCGTTCGTAATAGCTGCGGCCAATGTCCGTCAGATTTTGTCGGCGCGTCGTGCGATTGATTAACGCCGCGCCAAGCCTGGACTCAAGCGCGGCAATATGCTTAGCCACCATCTGCGGAGACAGGCCCAGCGCCTCCGCGACGGCAGCAAACGAGCCCATCTCTGCCGCCTTAACGAACACTTTCATGCCAGTCAGCTTATCCACCCATTAACCCCTTACAGTTGTTTATCTCTCCCCTGCTATGCGATTTATCTTCTTACAAGAGCGAATTAAAGTGAACTCACATTGTGACCCGTGAGGAAAGAAAATGAAGATAGGTATCATTGGTGCAGGATTTGTAGGACGTGCGATCGCGAAGCTGGCGATCCAGGCAGGCCATGAGGTTATGCTCAGTAATTCACGAAATCCACAGACGCTTTTCAGTCTCAAACCCATGATTGGCTGCGAAATTGGTACCGCAACAGACGCCGCGCAGTTTGGGGAAATTGTTGTTATTGCCGTGCCGCTTACGGCTATTGATGCGCTGCCGGCTGAGTTAATCAAGGGAAAACAGGTGCTTGATGCCGTTAACTATTATCCTGACCGCGACGGTGTTGTCGATGTTCTGGAGTCAGGCCAGACGACAACCAGCGAACGGGTGGCCCAATACCTGCCTGGCGCCATCATCACCAAGGCGTTTAATGCCATTCCGATGACACAGCTTGAAAGCGACGGATTGCCGGCCGGAACAGCAAACCGACGCGCACTACCGCTCGCCGGTGACAATGAACAAGGCAAGCGCATTGCGGGCGAACTGTATGAGGCATTTGGTTTTGACGTTGTCGATGCGGGAGCCCTTTCCGAAGGCTGGCGCTTTGAGCGAGGCACGCCCGCTTATTGCGTGCGAATGAGCAAAAGCGAACTTATCGCCACACTGGCGACAACAGCACGACAGTAAACAATAAACAGTAAAAGATCACCTTCTTAGAAGGCGGTTTTTTAGAATGCCCCCTGCAAGGGGGGCTGTTGTCACCTTTCGCTTACCTTTATCTCGCAGAGAATGTAAATTGTCCTGTTATGAACCGCCCCGGTTTTCCTGGAGAGTATTTTAGTTGGGAACTCAGGCTGCCAGATCCTTATTCCCGATGGAAGCAT
>NZ_CBFFRL010000056.1:0-27045 GCF_965644215.1 Phytobacter sp. V69 | reverse complement strand
TAATACAGCTCAGCTAAGGTAAGGCTAATACAGCTAAGGACTCCACTGAACCCCACCGATTAAATCGCACCTTCCCTTATCGTTGCGGAAGTATGGTTCCTTCCCAGTCAACAGACATCGTTCAGTCGACTGTTATTCCCTTCAATTCCCCAATCAGCCACTGCAATGCAGACTGATAATCAAATAAGCGATGCGTTAACAGGATTAAGTCATAAGATGGCGCGCCGTCGGGCAAATCCATAATGCGCAGCGGCATCATCGCTGCTAATTCTTTGGCAATGCGATACGGTACACACATCAAATACCCCGATGCCACAGCCACGCGGCCTCCGACGGCGTAGCTCTGCACCACGGTGGTCAACGGGCGATAAAGATGCTGCTCCAGCAGCCAACTATCAATATGGTCCGCGCCGGAACTCACTGCCGGAAGGTGGATTTGTGCTTCGGTCACCAGGTGTTTGAGCGTCAATTGCTCGGGCAAGTCGGTGCGCTCAACCGAGGCAATTGCCACATAATGGTCGGAAATCAGCGGGTGCTTATTAAAATACTGCGGGATGTATTGCAGGTTATTTACGCCAATAAAGGCATCCAGTTGCCCACGCTCCACGCGCTCGAATTTAATGGTTTCGGAAAGAATATCGACAGATAACCGCACGTTCGGTGCAGTTGCCTTAAATTTTGCCGTTAACGCAGGCATATACATAAATTCGAAGTAATCCACCGCGCCAATATAGAAGGTATGCGGATCTCTGCTCGGGTCGAAGTTTCCCTTCCCCCGCGTTGCTGAATCCAGCTTGCTCAGCGCATTTTCTATCACCGGGATCATCGACGCGGCATATGGCGTGGGTTCCATGCCATTACGGGTGCGAACAAACATCTCATCGTTAAGCTGTTCCCGCAGGCGATTGAGCGCATGACTGAACGCCGACTGGGTGATGTTAGCTTTACGCGCCGCCCGGGTGACGTTTTTCTCTCTCGCCAGAATGGGGACGAGACGCAGCAAATTGAGGTCAATCACGACTATGCATCCTGTTCATGGTTTCATGCAAACAATACATTTTATGCATAACATCAGACATTGCTATAGTCATCCTTACGCAAAATAAATGCTGCATGCTGTCCGCAGTGTTTGTGACTCAGAACGATTTAATTGCTGCTTTACGGAGAAGCTCATGAGAAATGTAACGATTGCCGCTACCCAAATGGCCTGTACCTGGGACCTCGATAAGAACGTTGCCAACGCTGAACGCCTGGTGCGTGATGCACACAGCAAAGGCGCGCAGGTTATCCTGATTCAGGAGCTGTTCGCTGCCCCTTACTTCTGCATCGATCAGAGCCCGGAGCACTATGCGCTGGCGCAAGAAGTTGCCACCAGCCCGCTTATCAAGCACTTCTCTGCGCTGGCAAAAGAGCTGGAAGTGGTTCTGCCGCTGAGTCTGTTTGAGAAGCACAACAACGCCTACTATAACTCCCTGGTGATGATTGACGCTGATGGCAGCGTGCTGGAAACCTACCGTAAAACACACATTCCAAACGGCCCGGCCTATCAGGAAAAACAGTTCTTCATCCCGGGTGATACCGGCTTCAAAGTGTGGAACACCCGCTACGCCAAAATCGGCGTGGGCATTTGCTGGGATCAGTGGTTCCCGGAAACTGCACGTTGCCTGGCACTGAACGGCGCAGAAATTATTTTCTACCCGACCGCGATTGGCTCTGAACCGGCGTACCCGGACATCGACAGCCAGCCACACTGGACCCGCGTTCAGCAGGGTCACGCTGCAGCAAACCTGGTGCCAGTTATCGCCTCTAACCGTATCGGTACCGAAGCCAGTAAATACATCGAAGGCCTGGAAATGACCTTCTACGGTTCTTCGTTCATCGCCGATCAGACCGGTGAGCTAGTCGCACAGGCCAACAAAACCGACGAAACTGTGCTGGTTCACACTTTCGATCTGGATGCTATTGCGGCACAACGTGCCTCCTGGGGCCTGTTCCGTGACCGTCGTCCGAATATGTACGGCACCATCGCCACCTCCGACGGTAGCGAGAGGAGTAAATAATGTCTCTGCTTACCACTCCGCGTCAGGATGGTTTCGCCATGCCTGCAGAATGGGCGCCGCATCAGGCTGTCTGGATGTGCTGGCCTTATCGTACGGACAACTGGCGCGCCAACGGTGCGCCCGCTCAGCAGGCGTTCGCCGCCGTGGCTGAGGCCATTTCTCGCAAGACGCCGGTCATCATGGCGGTGCCGCGTGCCGAAATGGACAAAGCGCGTAAAACCATGCCAGCCAGCGTGACGCTGGTTGAGATGGAAAGCGACGATGCCTGGATGCGCGACACCGGCCCAACCGTGGTTCGGAATGCGGCGGGCGAGATTCGTGCCGTGAGCTGGACGTTTAACGCCTGGGGTGGTTTGCTGGGCGGCCTGTATGAGAGCTGGGATAAAGACCAGCTTGTGGCAGGCCAGGTGGCGCAGTATCACCAGATGCCGTGCTACAACACCGACCTGATTCTGGAAGGTGGCTCCATTCATGTGGATGGTGAAGGCACGCTGATGACCACCGCAGAGTGTCTGCTCAACCCGAACCGCAACCCGCATCTGTCGCAGGAAGAGATTGAGCAGCAGTTGCGCGCGTATCTGGGTGTTGATACCTTTATCTGGCTGCCGGAAGGGGTATTTAACGACGAGACCGACGGGCACATCGACAACATGTGCTGTTTTGTCCGCCCCGGTGAAGTGGCGTTGCACTGGACTGACGACGAGAACGATCCGCAGTATGCCCGTTCCGTTGCGGCCTTGAACATCCTGGAAAACACCACGGATGCACGTGGTCGTAAGCTGAAAGTCTGGAAAGTACCGTCACCACAACCGCTGTATGCCAGCGCGGAAGAGACCTGTGATGTCGAGAAAGGGACAGCGATTGAGCGTACCGAAGGCAACCGTCTGGCGGGCTCTTACGTGAATTATCTGGTCAGCAACGACCATATTATTTACCCGCTGCTGGACCCGGCGACCGATGCGCAAGCCGAAGTGCTGTTCCGCCAGATGTTCCCGGATTTTGTGATTACCGGCGTTCCGGCACGTGAAATTCTGCTCGGCGGTGGCAATATTCACTGCATTACGCAGCAGATTCCACGTTAATTCCGTAGACCCTCACCCCTGCCCGCAGTCCGCTCGATCGGTCCCCTCTCCTTGTGGGAGAGGGTCAGGGTGAGGGGCAAACACCGCACCGCCGTGAAATTTACCCCCGCGCCATCCGCACGTACTCCACCCCTTTTTTGAAGAAGTGTTCACCTTCGGGACGAAAACCGAACTTCTTGTAGAAATTCACAGCACCGATACGCGCATCCAGGCACACGTCATGCACCCCGGCTTCGGCCATTTTTTCCAGCACCGACTGAAACAAAAAGCCGCCGAATCCCTGGCCCTGATAAGCTTCCAGCGTCGCGAACTTGCGAATCTGGCACACCGATTCATCCAGCATAAAGACCGACAGACAGCTCACCAGCTTGCCGTCATGCAGCACGCCAAAATGCAGCGCATCGTCGTCGCCTTCAACCCGCGATGCGTCACGGGGAAGCTGCGGCCACAAAACCGGGTGGCGAATATCAAGGCAGTTGTCGAGGGTAACCGTCGCGAATTCCATTGTCGTCTCACGCAAATATCGGGAAAACGCTGACGATAACACGCAAAGATGTCAGCCGATCATTCGATAACCTGATGCACCGCTAATGCAGCGTCTCCCACAACAGCTTTACCAATAGCGTGGCGGCCAGAATCAGAAACAGACGACGAAGCCACAGATTTCCACCGCGCAGAGCAACACGCACGCCCACCAGCGAACCGCAAATGGCAGAAATGCCTAACGGTATCGCAATATCGTAATGAATCAGCCCGTTGGGAATTAAAAAGAACAGCGTGGAGAAATTGGTGCCGAAATTGACCACTTTTGCGCAGGCCGTGGCGCGTAAAAAATCAAAGTGGAAAAAACGGATAAATAAAATGAGCAGAAAACTGCCGGTACCCGGGCCGATAAAACCGTCATAAAAGCCAATCGCAAAACCTACCAGCACGCCTTTCGCCAAATCGGCTTTGGTGGGCTCCCGGCTGGTATCGCTATGACCAAACTGCGGTTTAAACCACGTGTACGCCAGCATGATCGCCAGCACCACAATCACTATCGGACGCATCCAGTCTGATGGCATAAAATCTAGCAAACTTATGCCCGTGTATGCGCCGATAACCGCACTTATCGCGGTCGGCAAAATCAATGTCCACGGCAATCGCAGGCGCGCTGTGAATTGCTTAATAGACATCAGGTGCCCCATCACTGAGGAGCACTTATCGATTCCCATTATTTCGGCAGGAGTGAAATGGGGCAGCGTGGAATAAAACGTGGGCATGGTAATCAACCCACCACCTCCAACCGCCGCGTTAATAATCCCGGCAATAAACGCGACCGGTATTAATAGCAATACTTCGCTGCTCATCTGTTTTCCCTGGTATCAACGTAAAGGCCTGCTCACCCGTACGCGCGGGTGTCGCCTGCAAAAGGTCTGAGAGTGGTTTTATTTATAATCTGGTGGCCATAGTAAGATTGCGGTTTATACCTGTCCAATATATAAATTTAGATGTATTTATCTATCCGGAGATATAAGTGGAATTCCGTCATCTTCGCTATTTTCTGGCCGTGGCCGAAGAGCTGCACTTCACCCGTGCGGCGGAAAAACTCAACATCGGCCAGCCGCCGTTATCGCAACAGATTCAGGCAATTGAAGAAGAGCTGGGGGTGATGCTGTTCAACCGCACGCGGCGCAAAGTCGCCCTCACGGAAGCGGGCGAGCATTTCGTTATCAAGGCCAGGGAGATGCTGCGCATCAGCGGCGAACTCCCCGGCGAGCTACGGGCCATCGCGCAGGGCAAGACCGGCGAATTACGCATTGGGTTTACCACCACCGGACTGCTGGTTGATGAACTGAGCGAACCGCTTAAAGCTTTTCGCCGCCAGTTCCCCGAGGTGCGGGTCTCGCTCAGTGAAATGTACTCACAGCAGCAGTTCACCGCCCTGCTGAATGAGGATATCGATGTGGGCTACGTGCGCGTCACTCCGGGGACAGTGCGTGACGGCCTGAATATCCGGGTGATCAGATGCGATCAGCTCTGCGTCGTGCTGCCGGACGATCACCCGAAAGCCGCCTGCGAAACGCTGACCATTACCGATGTGAAAGACGAGCCCTTTATCTTCTACCCCGACACCGCGGGCGCCTCGGTACCGGATAAAGTCAGGCGCATGTGCCAAAAATCGGGCTTCACCCCGTATGTGGTGCAGGAGGCTGCCGAAGTGTTGACGCATATCGGCCTGGTGGGCGCAGGAGTGGGTGTATCCGTCTTACCGAAGCCTATCGATCAGCTCAAACCGAGGGGGGTGAAATTTGTCCCGCTGGCGGAAGATGACGCAGAACTGTGCATGGCGCTGGTGACGCGAGAAGGCGAAAACAACCCACGCACGCTGAATTTTCTGCAACTGCTGGCAGGCGTGAGCGGGATCCTGCCGACAGGCTAAGTTGTGATGACGGCTATTCATACCCTGTTGCATTTTGATTGTTCTGAATTGCGCCGTTACGCTTGCCGAAGAAATAGCGCTAACACACTGAAATATAGTTAAAAATAGCGGGATATTTTTCTGCCAACCCGGCTTAAGCGTGATCGAGCGCACACTTTAGTCCCCCAACATCGAAGCGAATGTCTAAGCTTAGATATAAGCCGGGAAACACCCGTAATCTCTTACGACGATATCCGGAGGCCAGTATCACTATGTTCAACCAGAAACTTCACAGCGCTGAATCCGTAGAGTTTGGGATCGAAGAAGAACCCCGCTACGAAATCGATCCCTGCGAGTTAAAACTGGATGAAATGATCGAGGCGGAGCCGGAACCGGAAATGATCGAAGGGTTGCCCGCATCCGACGCGCTCACTCCTGCCGATCGTTATCTTGAACTGTTCGAAAACGTTCAGTCCTCGCGCATCTTTGCAGATAGCAAAACCTTCCCTGACTGCGCGCCCAAGATGGATCCGCTCGATATTTTGATTCGCTATCGCAAAATCAAACGCAGACCCGACTTCGATCTGCGTCAGTTTGTTGAGGCCCATTTCTGGATGCCGGAAACTTACGGCAGTGAATATGTTTCCGACCCGGAAAGCTCCCTCAAAGAACATATCGACCAGCTCTGGCCGGTACTGACGCGCGAACCGCAAGACCACATTCCTTGGTCCTCGCTGCTGGCCTTGCCGCAGGCTTATATCGTCCCCGGCGGGCGATTTAGCGAAACCTACTACTGGGACTCCTATTTCACCATGCTGGGGCTGGCAGAAAGCGGTCGCCACGACATGCTGAAATGCATGGCTGATAACTTTGCGTGGATGATTGAACGCTACGGCCATATCCCCAACGGCAACCGTACCTATTATCTCAGCCGTTCCCAGCCGCCGGTATTTGCCTTGATGGTGGAACTGTTCGAAGAGGACGGTGTGCGCGGTGCGCGTCGCTATCTGGACCATCTGCTCATGGAGTACGCCTTCTGGATGGACGGTGCGGAATCACTGCTACCGAACCAGGCCTATCGCCATGCGGTACGTATGCCCGATGGCTCCCTGCTCAACCGCTACTGGGACGACAGGGACACGCCGCGCGATGAATCGTGGCTGGAGGACGTCGAAACAGCGAAACACTCTTCTCGCCCGGCGAACGATGTCTACCGGGATCTGCGCGCAGGCGCCGCTTCCGGCTGGGACTATTCATCACGCTGGCTGCGGGATTCCACCCGCCTGGCGAGTATTCGCACCACCCAGTTTATTCCTATTGATCTGAACGCCTTCCTGTTCAAACTGGAAAGCGCCATCGCCAACATTGCCGGATTAAAAGGCGACCGGGAGCGGGAGGCGGCGTTCCGCCTGAAAGCCAGCGACAGACGGGCGGCGGTCAACCGCTTCCTGTGGGATGAGGAAAAAGGCTGTTATCGCGACTACGACTGGCGTCGGGGCGAAATGGCACTCTTCTCTGCGGCAAGCCTGGTGCCGCTGTATGTGGGCATGGCCACGCATGAGCAGGCTGACAAGCTGGCAGAAGCGACGCGCGCGCGCCTGATGACGCCCGGCGGGATTCTGGCGACCGAGTACGAAACCGGTGAACAGTGGGATAAACCCAACGGCTGGGCACCGCTACAGTGGATGGCGATCCAAGGCTTCAAACTGTATGGCAACGACGCGCTGGGCGACGAAATTGCCCATAACTGGCTGCGCACGGTAAATCATTTCTACCAGCGCCACCACAAGCTGATTGAGAAGTACCACATCGCCAGCAGTACGCCGCGTGAAGGGGGCGGGGGTGAATACCCGTTGCAGGATGGCTTTGGCTGGACCAACGGCGTAGTTCGCCGCCTGATTGGCTTATACGGGGAGCCGTAGCTCCCCGCCTTTACTCAGTCGATGACGTTGTAAATAGACGTCTGAATATCCGCCCATTTTTGGGTGTCATCGTTCGGCGTCGCTTTATAACGCAGCTGCGCTTGTTCCATTTCATAACGCTGCCTGTTTACCACCGGATCCGAGGTACAAAACGCCTGCAGGTACTTTTTGCGCACCGACGTCAGTTTGGCACCTGCGGACATCTCATGCGTCATGTTCTCGATAAAACGACGGCAAGGTCGGTTCTCGTCCATCTGCATCTGATAACGCAGCAGCATATCCAGCACGTCGGTGTAGTTGTTCGCCATCGCCTGTTCAGTCCATGACAGCTTCCAGTTCATGCTGGTACGCAGGAACAACGAGACAACACGGGTATCGTTACGGTCAATAGCGGAGCGGAAGTTGCTGTCATCGCGGGGGATCCCCATTTGTGTCAGCTCTTCTTTTGGCGTTACTTTCTCTTTTTCCTGTGAGATAGGGACCATAATGCGCCCTTCACTGGGTATCGAGCCCGATACCGGAGAAGATGAACCGCTGAATAACCAGAATGCCCCAACCGCAATCACCAGTACGGCAACGCCAACGGCCCCCCACAGCACTTTGGAAAGTATTTGTTCACGCTGCTCGCGGGTACGCGCAGCACGTTTTTCCGGCCTTTCAATTCCATCGCGAATTTGCATTGCATCACCTCCCGCCGCGCGGTCTTTCTTACGCGCCTGTTCCCAGAATGTGTCCAACTCGTCTTCCGCTTCTTGCAGCAAGCTGGCGGGATTAATTTGTGTACGCCCGTCTTCCCATGCTCGCTGAACTGGCCCGGTAATTTGCGGGTAATAGCTTTCCAGTAGCATCAACTGGTTCGATGTTAGCGGCTGTCCTGCCACCACGGCGCTGCGGATTTGCCGAATATCGTCCAGAAAGGTTTGCAGCGTTTTGCGCGGGTCAAGAAACAGACTCAACACCGGTGAGTCATTAAAGAGCCGGGCATAATGCTGGCTAAATTCTTTTTTATCAATCAGTAACAGCGCCAGTTCGCTAAATAACATGCCACTGAGAACATCATCACGCTCACCTATTTTCAGCCAGCGGCGAACGCAGTCTGCGCCAAATCGCGTTTTCAGATGGTTGCTCAGCCGCAATGCGTCCGGCCAGGTATTGGTCACCAGCGACTTGAGCATCAGCTCCAGCGCTCGCAGCTGTTTTAACCCCTGATGCTGCCCGTCGCTGTCCGCTTTAAGGGTGGTCGCATAGGTCAGCAGCGGTTGCTTCGCCTTCAAGTGTTCCAGCGCGCGCACGAAGCGCAGTGCGACAATCAGCTGGTTCTCTGTGACGTTCTGCCCCTTTTCATACTGCGGCACCAGCTGTTGCAAATGGCGCAGTTGCAGCGTGAATTGGGTTAGCTCAGCATCGTTAAGCCTGAGCCGCCTGGCAACTGCTCCCCAGCCACCCAGACTCAGACGTGCAATATCAAGTTGTTCCAGAAACCATCGAGGATCCTTCCCTTCATCAAAATGCACATTTAGCAGCAGTAAAATTTCTATCGACGCCTGACGAATAATTCCTATGCATTGCTCGAATTGTTCCCCCAGGTTCTGCGAGGATTTATTGGACATTCTTTTCCTTTAAGTAAAACCAGAGAAATAATTAACTATCAAAAAAGAAACGTTAAATTTTCTTTATTTATGGGTAGTTAAAACATAGACCAGTTAATGATTATTATCAGTGACAGCGGTTTTAACATGAAAAAAACGATGGAGCTATTTTATGCCGACACTGATCACGCCCCGGCTTATTTGCCCCCCGATTACGCCGCAGGATTGGCCTTTTTTCCTCTCACTGCAAGAGGATCAGCAGGTCATGCGCTATGTTGCCGAAAACCGTCCACAGGAGGCCATCCGCGACGCCTTTGACGCGCGTTTACCCGTCTGGTCTCCCGGCAGCGAACACTGGCTGTGTCTTGTGGTGCGCGACATCGCCACCCAGGCGCCACTTGGAGTGACGGGCTATATCCATCGCGAAGCCGATTGCGCCGAAGTCAGTTTTTTGTTTGCACCGCAGGCGCAGGGGAAAGGCTATGGGCTGGAGTCGTTACAGGCGGTCTGTCGCTATGCGTTTACCAAAGGAGGGATTCGCCGCCTGGTAGCGACCGTAACGTCCGGCAATGACGCCTCAAAGCACCTGCTGGAAAAAGTGGGGTTTGTGCAGGAAGGAGAACTGCGCGAAGCCTTCTGGCTGGCGGGTCACTGGCATAATGACTGGCTGTTTGGCCTGCTGCACCACGAGTACCGCGAAAGCCAATAAAACCCCGCCGCCCGGCAGCACAATCGTCTGCCGGGCGGAAGGTTAAACATCAGCCGCATTAATCAGTCTTTGCGTTTTGGGCGTTATTTTCGATTACAGGAACATCCCGCCGGAGACTTCCACGCGCTGGGCGTTCATCCACGCCAGGTCGTCACTCAGCAGCGCGGCCATCGCGCCGCCAATATCATCCGGCTTGCCCACGCGGCCCAGCGCGGTTTGCCCGGCAATGTGTTTATTGATTTGCGGGTTATCACGCACTTCACCACCGCGGAAATCGGTCTCGATAGCACCAGGCGCGATAATATTGACGGAAATCCCACGCGCGCCCAGCTCTTTGGCCTGATAGCGGGTCAGCACTTCCATCGCCCCTTTCATTGCGCCATAGGTGGCATACCCTGGCAGGGCAAAACGCGCCAGCCCACTGGAGACGTTGAGGATGCGTCCACCATCTGCCAGCAGCGGCAGCAGGCGCTGCGTCAGGAAGAACGGCCCTTTAAAATGGATGTTCAATAATTCATCAAACTGCGCTTCGCTGGTCTCGGCAAAGGGGACCGTGATGCCGATTCCTGCGTTGTTCAATAAACAATCAAACGTGTCGCGGTTCCACACGTTTTTTAGCTGTTGCTGCACATCCCGGGCGAACGCTTCGAAGCTGGCAACATCGCCGACGTTCAGCCGTAAAGCCACGGCTTTCACGCCTTTACGCTCAATTTCCTGCACAACGTCATCAGCCGCCTGCTGGTTGCTGTTGTAGGTCAGGATAATTGCGGTTCCGCGCTCTGCCAGCTTCAATGCCGCGTTTTTCCCCAGTCCACGGCTGCCGCCGGTCACTAATGCGATACGTTGTGTCATGTGAAACCTCATTTTGTCGGGTATTTAGTGTAGAAAAAGCTTATTAGCTGATGATAAAACAATAAAGACGCTGAAATGCGCTTCACTGTTTCAATAGCAACAACAATAGGGGCATGTGATGGATAAAATTTATGCAATGCAACTGTTCATTCGGGTCGCCGAACTGGAGAGCTTTTCCCGCGCCGCAGACTCTCTCGGCCTGCCTAAGGGGAGTGTTTCACGTCAGATTCAGGCGCTGGAAAACCATCTCGGCACACAGCTGCTTTATCGTACAACGCGTCGGGTGCAGCTCACTCAGGATGGGATGGTCTACTACGAGCGGGCCAAAGATCTGCTCGCCAATATGGACGAGCTTGACGGGCTTTTTCTGCATGACCCGTCCAGCATCAGCGGACGATTGCGGGTCGATATGCCGGTCGCGGTGGCGAAAAATTTGGTGATCCCACGGCTACCGGCGTTTTTGCAGCAATATCCGGGGATTGAACTGGAGCTGAGCAGCAGCGATCGGCTGGTGGACATTATTCGCGAAGGGTTCGACTGCGTGGTGCGCGTCGGTTCGCTGAAAGATTCCGGCCTGATCGCCCGCCAGTTGGGCAAGCTGTCGATCATCAACTGCGCCAGTCCCGACTATCTGGCGCGTTTTGGTTACCCGGAAACGCTGGAAGATCTCTCGTCTCACGCCGTCGTCCATTACGCCCTCAATCTGGGCTCTCGCCCACCGGGGTTTGAAGTCTGGCGCGACAGGCAAACCACCTGGATAAAAACCGGCGGCGTGCTGACCGTCAACAGCACTGACACCTATCATGCGGCCTGCCTGGCCGGGCTGGGAATTATTCAGGTACCGCGCATCGGGGTACGTGACGCCCTGCGCAGCAAAAAGCTGGTAGAGATCCTGCCGCAATACCGCGCAGAGCCCATGCCGGTCTCGCTTATTTACCCTCACCGCCGTAATCTGTCGCGCCGCGTGCACCTCTTCATGGAATGGCTGGCCGGGGTAATGAAAGATTACGTGGATTAGTCACCGTCTATAATTTTATGTACTGCCAGTAAAAAGAAGGAAAACTGCCCTGATGACGCCGGAAAACAGCGAAAAACGTCCAACCCAGGACCTTGAATACGAGCCAGTCAGAAAAATGGAAGCCCCAAAAGAGAACAAAACGCGCAAGACGTTGGATACCGTGACCGGTGCGGCGCAAAAGGTACAGCGCCGTCCGATGGTGGCACACCTGATACGTGCCACCGAGCGCTTCAACGACCGCATGGGCAACCAGTTTGGCGCGGCCATCACCTATTTCTCGTTTTTGTCGATGATCCCCATCCTGATGGTCTCGTTTGCGGCCGCGGGTTTTGTACTGGCCTCGCATCCCACGCTACTGCAGGACATTTTCAACAAAATCCTGATGAACGTCAGCGACCCGACGCTGGCCGCCACCCTGAAAAGCACTATCAACACCGCCGTGCAGCAGCGTACGACGGTCGGGATTGTCGGGCTGGCGATTGCGCTCTACTCCGGGATTAACTGGATGGGCAACCTGCGCGAGGCGATACGCGCCCAGTCGCGGGATGTGTGGGAACGCACGCCGCAGGATCAGGAGAAAATCTGGGTGAAGTATTTCCGTGATTTTGTTTCGCTGATTGGCCTGCTGGTAGCGCTGATTGTGACGCTTTCTATCACCTCGGTTGCCGGTTCGGCCCAGCAGATGATTATCTCCGCGCTTTACCTCGACAGTATTGAGTGGCTGAAACCTGCATGGCGACTGATTGGCCTGGCGATCTCGATTTTTGCTAACTACCTGCTGTTCTTCTGGATTTTCTGGCGACTGCCGCGCCATCGCCCACGGAAAAAGGCGCTGATTCGCGGAACATTCATTGCGGCGATTGGCTTTGAGGTGATCAAAATCGTCATGACGTATACGCTGCCGTCGCTGGTGAAATCGCCCTCCGGTGCAGCATTCGGCTCCGTCCTTGGCCTGATGGCATTCTTCTACTTCTTCGCCCGGCTGACACTGTTTTGCGCCGCGTGGATCGCCACCGCGCAATACAAAGACGACCCACGGATGCCGGGGAAAACACATCGCTAAAACCTCTATTGGGCTGAATATGTCAGCCCAATTCATCATTTCAGCATTAACAACCAAGCGGTAACTTTTATTTAACCTAAAACCAGTTTTAAACTCCAATTTTAAAAAATTGTGAAGCATTTCATGGAAGATAAATCGCGAGTCTGAAAATTATCCGCTTTTTGCCTGCTTTTTGTGCATTCCCGTATTTTGTTACAGATTGAAATGTCGCTTTTGCTGTGGCTAATATGGGCGTTCGTTCGCCCAAAAATAAGAAAATTTTATGCAAGCCACAGCAACAACGTTAGACAACGAGCAGGAAATCCCACCGGTAAACTCGCGCAGTAAAGTCGTTATCGCTTCACTGATTGGCACCGCCATTGAGTTCTTCGATTTCTACATTTATGCAACCGCTGCGGTTATCGTGTTCCCGCATATCTTCTTCCCGCAAGGTGACCCGACTGCCGCAACGCTACAGTCACTCGCCACCTTTGCGATTGCCTTCGTCGCGCGCCCGATCGGCTCTGCCGTGTTTGGTCACTTTGGTGACCGCGTAGGGCGTAAAGTCACCCTGGTGGCATCACTGCTGACGATGGGCATTTCTACCGTGTTGATTGGCCTGCTGCCAACCTATGAAAGCATTGGCGTGATGGCTCCGCTGCTGCTGGCGCTGGCCCGTTTTGGCCAGGGCCTGGGCCTCGGTGGCGAATGGGGTGGGGCGGCACTGCTGGCGACCGAGAACGCACCGCCGCGTAAACGTGCACTGTACGGCTCTTTCCCTCAGCTGGGCGCGCCGATTGGCTTCTTCTTCGCGAACGGCACCTTCCTGCTGCTCTCCTGGCTGCTGACCGACGAGCAGTTTATGAGCTGGGGCTGGCGTATCCCGTTTGTTTTCTCTGCCGTGCTGGTATTGATTGGCCTGTATGTGCGCGTGTCTCTGCATGAGACGCCGGTATTTGCCAAAATCGCCGCGGCGAAAAAACAGGTGAAAGTTCCGCTGGGTACGCTGCTGACCAAACACGTTCGCGTGACGGTGCTGGGTACCTTCATCATGCTGGCGACCTACACGCTGTTCTACATCATGACCGTCTACTCCATGACGTTCAGCACCTCACCGACCGGGCTGGGCTTGCCGCGTAACGAAGTGCTATGGATGCTGATGATGGCGGTGATTGGCTTTGGCGTGATGGTGCCGGTTGCCGGGCTGCTGGCAGACAAATATGGCCGTCGTAAGAGCATGATCGTGATTACGACGCTGATCATTCTGTTCGCACTGTTCGTCTTCCCGCCGCTGCTGGGTTCCGGTAATCCGGCGCTGGTGATGGCCTACCTGCTGATCGGCCTGAGCCTGATGGGCTTGACCTTCGGCCCGATGGGTGCGCTGCTGCCAGAGCTGTTCCCGACCGAAGTTCGCTACACCGGCGCATCGTTCTCGTATAACGTGTCGTCGATTCTGGGTGCATCCGTTGCGCCGTATATCGCCACCTGGCTGCAGGCTAACTACGGTCTGATGTATGTGGGGATTTACCTGGCAGCGATGGCAGCCCTGACGCTGACCGCACTGATCCTGACGCACGAGACGAAACACCAGTCGTTGTGATCCGTGCGGCCTGATGCCCTCATTCCAACCTTCTCCCACAGGGAGAGGGAGCAAACATTAAAAAAGGCATCTTAAGTTGCCTTTTTGCTTTTACCTTGTGCGGCCTGGCGCCCTCGTCCTTACGCCTTTCCCGGATGCGGCGTAACCGCCTTATCCGGGCTACGATTTAGCATTTGCCCCCTACCATTCCCTCGCCCCTGTGGGGAGAGGGTGAGGGGCAATCGCCGCACAAAACTTACTTTTTCATCTACGCCAGAATCGTCCGGCACTGATTGGCCTCGCCTTCCGACGGGGAAATCAGCGCCAGTAACGCCGCCGCAGGGGTCACCAGCGTTGCCAGCGCCGCAGCCACCGCACCGCGGGCAATCAGCGGCCCGGCTTTCACGCCCGCCTGCGGATTTTTAAACGTCCCGCGCACGTACAGCGGCGAGCGCAGCGTCACGATACGAATTCCCTTACTCTCCGGGTCGACGGTCAAATCCAGTTGCTCTGAGGCGAAACTCGCCGTGCCCGTCACATTCACCAGCGCGTTCTCGGTATCAAACGCGAAGATTTGCGGACGCGCCACCCCGTTGACCAGATCGAGATTCGCCGCCGCGCAGTTCACCCGCACCTCATCATCGCCAAAAATTTTACCGATCACGTAGTTACCGACGTTCAGCCCGGCGATCTCCATCAGGTTACGGCTGATAAGCCCGTCATTCATCAGCAGTTTCAGGTTGCCGTTGCTGGTGCCCAGCAGCGCCGCTACCGAATTCCCGGTCCCACGGATATCCGCATCGCCGCTCATCTCACCCAGCGTTTTTTGCATCAGCTCGACGTTGGGCATCAGCTGTTTCAGTTTGAGGCGCCGCGCCTGAATCTCCGCCCGCCCCTGCATCGGTTTTTTATCCCTTCCAGGCGAATATTGGCCGAGATCGTCCCCCCCGCTAAGCCGAATTTCAGCGGCTGCAGTTTCAGGTCCGAATTCTGCAAAATAACGTGGGTGGTGAGGTCGCTAATCGGCAATGTGCTGCCATGCTCAATGCGCTGTCCTTTAAAGCGCACATCGGCATCCATGGTGCTCCATTTATCGGTTTCAAAGCGATCGTAGGGCAGCACTTTCCCGGCAGGCTGAATGCTTTTCTCCCCGCGTTTCTGCTCGGCCTGCTTCGTTTTCTCCGCCCCTTTACCGGTATCCACGCCAATCAGCGGGCCAAGGTCGGCAAGACGAAGCTGACGGGATTCCAGGTCGCCCTCCAGTTTCGGACGCGGCTTGCCGGTGGTGTAGGTCAGCGACCCACGGATATCGCTATCGCCGATACGCCCGTTGAAGTCGCGATAATCAAAGACCGAGCTTTTTTGCGTATCGATTTTCGCCACCAAATGCCCATCCGTTTCAAACGGCGGAGTATCCGGCAGCAGCACACCGGTCAGATCGTAGAGGTCGCCCAGAGTATCCCCGACGAATTTAAGCTTGAGATCGACCCCGCCCATCTTCATCGGATCGTTCATCGTACCGACAAAGGCCACACGGGTGTTGCCAGAGCGGAAATCGGCCTGCACCGGGAAAGGGGTGCCTTCGCTGCGTAGCGCCAGCATGCCGCCGATTTTTCCCGTTCCGGTCAGCGGCTGGCCGTTGTAACGCCCCTGCGCTTTCAGGCCGAAGACATAATCCGCCGCATGGGTTTTATCTTTGCTGTCCCCCGTAACTTCGTTAAACGGCAGCGGTTTACCCAGCGGATCGACGAGGATCTCGACATCGGCTTTGCTCACCTTGTCGTCGAGCGTAATTCGCCCCTGATCGAAGAGAATATTGTCCAGGCGGAAGGACCAGTTGGATGGCTGCGCATTGGGATCGTTATTGGCTGAACTGGCAAGATTAAAGGTCCAGTTGTTGTTCTTTTCCGACAGGCGAATCAGGCGTGCATCCGGCTTTTGTAGCTTGATCCACGGCAGGTAAACGGTCTTCGTTAACAGCGCCAGCGGGGCGAGCGTCGCCTCAACGCGCGGCAGGTGTACCATGGTGATTTCAGGGATCTCAGGCGGGTAGCCGAGGATAATATCGTCGGCATGCACGTGCGGCCAGGGTATCCAGCTACGCCAGCCGGTTTCCTCTTTTTGCCGCTCCCACACCACGCCCAGGTCACCGCGAATCGCGAAGGGGCGGTTAAGCTCGGTGGACACTTTCTGGTTAATCGTGGGCTTGAGGCGGTTCCAGTCGAAGGTGGCGATGATGATGATAGCCACCACAATCAACAGGACCAGTGTTCCAGTGACAGCAAGAATTGCTTTGCTTGTTTTTGTCATGCGGGCACCCTTTCTTTATTGCCTTGCCTGTCATAAAGATAGCCGAGGCTGGCAGAAAGGGCTTACCTGCGATTAGAGCGCCAGAATTACGTTTTCAAGCGTATCCAGCGAAACCGGGCGGGAGAGGAAGTAACCTTGTGCAGCAAAAGCCGGAGAATTCTGAACGTCACGCCACTCTTCAAGCGTTTCCACCCCCTCAACAATGACACCCTGGCAATAGCGGTTCATCAACTGGATAAGCAGCGTGAATAAGTTGCGCCCTTCCGGGGTCTTGCGCAGCATAATGAACAGGTCGCGCGCCACTTTGATATAGTCATAGCGCACTTCGCTGAGCGCCGAGAAGTTGGCCATACCGGTACCGAAATCATCCAGCCACAGCGGCCCCATTTCACTGATGGTGGCAAAAGTGGCATCTTCCGGCAGCCGAATATGTTCCACCAGCTCAAAACGGATCCACGGCAAGGTTTCAATCAGCGCTCTGAGTACTTTATTCGAACGCATCGCCAGCAGCGTTGGCCCGTCGACATTCACCGATGCCAGCACGCCGTGCTGCTCAAAGAATTCCTTTTGTCTGGCCAACACCGTTATCTGTTCGTGCACCACATCCACGCGCTGACGCACCGCGACCTCAGAAAAATAGCGGTCCGGTGGAATGCGCTGATCGGGTTGACTCGGGTGAGTCACAACCGTCAGCACTTCAATCGCCATCAGGCGACCATCGGTCTTGTAAATGGGCTGATAAGTATAAGCACGCTCACACTGCAGCCAGAAACGACGGTCCTGTAGGCTTTCTATGCTCGCCTCAGAGTAGTTCAGCCGCTGGATTACCTGCTTTAACTTCATTTCGCCTTCCTGTTGAAAATGAGTAGCCACGCCGGAGCTCTCGTCTTTGGGTTATCGGCGCACGGGATGAGAACTTTACCTTCGCGTCAAAAGCAAAAATGAAAAAGCATTTAGCGGAATCAGCAGAGAATACGTTCTGTGTCAAAAAAATAATGGAACGACGTTTTAATATAGTTGACCACGAAACGCGCACAACGCACACTACCGCTAACTTATCTGATTCAGGTTCCGGACTATGTCAAAGAAAATTGCCATCATCGGCGAATGCATGATTGAACTGTCACAAAAAGGCGCGGAAGTGAATCGCGGTTTCGGTGGCGACACGCTTAACACCTCGGTATACATCGCGCGTCAGGTCGATGCAGCGGCGTTATCCGTGCACTATGTTACCGCCCTGGGCACCGACAGCTTCAGCCAGCAGATGCTGGAATCCTGGCAGGCAGAAAACGTCGATACCGGTCTGACTCAGCGTATGGAAAACCGCCTGCCGGGTCTCTATTACATTGAGACCGATGACACCGGCGAGCGCACTTTCTATTACTGGCGTAACGAAGCTGCGGCGAAATTCTGGCTGGAAAGCGAGCAGTCCGCCGCCATTTGTGAAGAGCTGGCAACCTTTGATTATCTGTATCTGAGCGGTATCAGCCTGGCGATTTTAAGCCCGGCCAGCCGCCTCAAGCTGCTGTCGCTGCTGCAGGAATGCCGCGCGAACGGTGGGAAAGTTATTTTCGACAACAACTACCGTCCACGTCTGTGGGCCAGCAAAGAAGAGACCCGTCTGGTGTATCAGCAGATGCTCGCCTGCACCGATATCGCGTTCCTGACGCTGGATGACGAAGACCTGCTCTGGGGCACACAGCCGGTGGAAGAGGTTATCGCACGTACCCAGCAGGCTGGCGTGAAAGAGGTGGTGGTTAAACGCGGTGCGGATTCTTGCCTGGTGGCAATCCAGGGTGAAGCGCTGAAAGAGGTGCCGGCGGTGAAACTGCCGAAAGAGAAAGTGGTGGATACCACGGCTGCGGGCGATTCGTTTAGCGCCGGATATCTGGCCGTGCGTCTGACCGGTGGTGATGCCGAAGCGGCAGCCAAACGCGGTCACTTAACGGCCAGCACGGTGATTCAGTATCGTGGGGCGATTATTCCGCGCGACGCGATGCCAGACTAAGACTGTTCCCTGCCTCCTGTCCGGGGCAGGACATTCCCCGGTGGCGCTGCGCTTACCGGGGCTACAGGTCCAGCGCATCCCGGAGGCTCCACGCTAAACGGGGCTACGAACCGTAGCCCGGATAAGGCGTTTACGCCGCATCCGGGACATTCCCCGGTGGCACTGCGCTTACCGGGGCTACAGGTCCAGCGTATCCCGGAGGCTCCACGCTAAACGGGACTACGAACCGTAGCCCGGATAAGGCGTTTACGCCGCATCCGGGACACTCCCCGGTGGCGCTGCGCTTACCGGGACTACAGGTCCAGCGTATCCCGGAGGCTCCGCGCTAAACGGGGCTACGAACCGTAGCCCGGATAAGGCGTTTACGCCGCATCCGGGACACTCCCCGGTGGCACTGCGCTTACCTGGGCTACAGGTCCAGCGCATCCCGGAGGCTCCGCGCTAAACGGGACTACGAACCGTAGCCCGGATAAGGCGTTTACGTCGCATCCGGGAACGCCACAAACCTTACTGCTGCGGTGGAATATCCGACACATCCTGATGGGCATCATCCCCACCTGCTGGTGCGGCATTCTGCTCACCCGACGACATCAATTCTTCCCAGCTCGCCTGCAGATCCTTCATGTTGTACTCCGGCTCGCCTTTCGGTTGCAGTAGAACCAGCGCCATATCCTGTGAAAGCTGCTGACGTAAATCCTGGTTCAGCATCTCTTTGGTCAGCCTGGTCAGGAAGTTCTGACGCAGTTTTTGATACTGCTCGGGGGCGATATCCACCACCTGATTTTGCAGCGAACGCAAACGCTGGCTGATCAGAATGTCCGTGTCCGTGCGGGCATAGGTAGCAAACAGCTTTTGCAGCTCGAGATTTTTCTGCGCCACCAGCGCATTAAACTCTTCTTCCGGCAGGCCGTGATCGCGCACCTTCGCCAGCTCACGGGCAACGATATCCAGATTGCTGTTCAGCTTATCGTTCGGTGAATCAACGTTGATCGCACACTGGGCGCGCTGGAACAGCACCCGGCAGTCGAAGCTCAGGCCAATGTCTTTCACGTTGGTTTTCGCCAGATACTGCTGAACGTGCCAGAACAGCGCCTCGCGGGCTAAATCCGCTCGCCAGTAACGTTGCAGCGCGGCGGATTCACGAATCGGCTGCCAGGCAGTGTCCCACATGATGGACAGACGGTCCTGGCGCACAGAGTCGGTCATGATGCTCACCGGCTGACGCGCCAGCGGCGACAGAGTCGGCACCGGTGCCGGCGTTTCGCGCTTGCCTTTCAGGTCGCCAAACGCCTTGTTAATCTGCTCGACAACCGCGCGGCTATCGACGTTACCCACCACCAGCAGCGTCATCGCGTCTGGCGTGTACCATTTCTGATGGAACGCCTGAAGCTGTTTGGCATCCAGCGGCTGCTTAAGCGCTTCGGCCGGATCGTGACCCAGCAGCGACGAGCCTTTCAGGCGATAGCGCCACCAGTTGTCTTTGGTATTGACCGGCCATGTTGCCACCATATCTTCGCTGGCCAGCGCGTGATTGATGGTGTCCGGCGTAATCGCGAGTCGCCCGGTGCTGTCTGACAGCCAGACCAGCGCCTCTTTGAGCAAATCGTTGCGGTTATTCGGCAGGCTCAGATTGAACATCGTGTATTCATACGAGACCAGCGCGGGAGGTAACGGACGCTTCGGGTCGATACCCTGCTGCCACAGTGAACGCACCTGCGTAGGTTGCAGGCTGCCGCTGTGGGTCAGCGCAATACGGGGAATAAAATGGCTAAAGCCGCTCTGTTGCGTACTCTCGGTGAGCGAACCGGTATTGATAGACAGACGGATTTCAATGCGATCGCTGGGACGTTGCGGTGTGGCCAGGACCTGCCATTGCAAGCCATTTGCCAGTGTCCCCTGTTGCCAGGCCGGGTCGGGCTGGAGCGCATCTGCCTGCACATAACCGACAGCTGCCATCATGAGCAAGCCGCCTGTTAACAATCGAATTTTTGTGCCCTGCATGAGAACCCCTGATCAACGTTCCTGGTTAAAAAGTCAGCCCCGACTTATCTGGAGGCTAAAGATACATTAACACCTCGCAGTTAGACCGCGTGAATCGCAAAACGTCACACAGCGCGGTGAAATATCCCGAGCAATTCGTAGCGAATTGTGACGGGCCAGGGGGTAATTATGCGCAGGCACCCGCAGCCCGACAAGGACTACGGGTGTAAGTAGCGAAATTAAGAGGATATTTCACCAGTTTTGCCGCTCGACGCACGATTATTCAGCGTATCGGACAGCTTTTTTTGATCGAGTTCTTTCACCCATTTCGCCACGACCACGGTCGCCACGCCGTTACCCACCAGGTTGGTGAGCGCACGCGCTTCTGACATAAAGCGGTCGATACCGAGGATCAGCGCCAGGCCCGCCACCGGCAAATGCCCCACCGCAGAAATCGTCGCCGCCAGCACGATAAAGCCGCTTCCGGTCACCCCCGCGGCCCCTTTTGACGACAGCAGCAGGACCACCAGCAGGGTTATCTGATGGAAGATATCCATGTGGCTGTTTGTGGCCTGGGCGATAAACACTGCCGCCATCGTCAGATAAATGGAGGTTCCATCGAGGTTAAACGAGTAGCCGGTTGGGATAACCAGCCCCACCACCGATTTGCGACAACCGAGGCGCTCCATTTTCTCCAGCATACGCGGCAGCGCAGATTCCGAAGAAGAAGTCCCCAGCACGATCAGCAGTTCTTCGCGGATGTAGCGGATAAATTTGAAGATGCTAAAGCCCGTGGCGCGAGCAATCGACCCCAGCACCACCACCACGAACAAAATACAGGTGATGTAGAAGCAGATAATCAGTTGCCCCAACTGGATCAGCGTCCCCACCCCGTACTTACCGATGGTAAAGGCCATGGCACCGAATGCGCCAATCGGCGCAAGACGCATAATGAAGTTGATAATGCCGAAAATGACCTGCGAGAAACTTTCGATCACGTTAAAAATCAGCAGGCCCTTGCTGCCCAGACGGTGCAGCGCAAAACCAAAAAGCACGGCAAACAGCAGCACCTGCAAAATGTTACCACTGGCAAACGCGCCAATCACGCTGCCCGGGATAATGTCCATGAGGAAGGCCACGATACCCTGATCTTTGGCCTGGTCGGCATATACCGCAACGGCTTTGGCATCCAGGGTTGCCGGGTCAACGTTCATCCCCGCGCCAGGCTGCACAACGTTAACGATAATCAGGCCGATAATCAGCGCCAGGGTACTGACCACTTCAAAGTAGAGCAGCGCCACCGCTCCGGTGCGGCCTACCGCCTTCATACTTTCCATACCGGCAATACCCGTCACCACCGTACAGAAGATGACGGGCGCGATAACCATTTTAATCAGCTTAACGAAGGCATCACCAAGCGGCTTCATCTGCGCGCCCAGTTCCGGGTAAAAATGGCCGAGCAAAATACCGATAGCAATTGCCGTCAGTACCTGGAAATACAGACTTTTAAACAGAGAGGTTTTCATAGGGTGTCCTTGAGGTATAAACCACAGGCTTTTTAGGGATTTCTCGCGCCTGCGGGTTAAAAATAACACCCGTAAAACATGACAGAAATATACTTACATCAAATTTGAAACAATGATGTTAAAAAATTAGAGCTGACTCGTACAAGCCAGCAACATTTCAATCATTTTCAGCATTCTCTGAAGTCACCAAATAACGCTTTTCAAACATTTCCGGCGTCATGGCGCGGTCAAACAAAAAGCCCTCCACCATTTCCACGCCCGCTTTTTGCAGCCACTCGCGCTGGGCTTCGGTTTCGACCCCTTCGGCGATAATGCTTAAATCCAGGCTGCGCGCCATGTGGATAATCGACGCCACCATGCTGCTGTCGTTCGGCAGACCTTCAACGAAAATTTTATCGATTTTGAGCACATCTACTGGCAGTGACTTCATATGATGGAGCTGGCGCAAACCGGCATACCCCATGCCGAAATCGTCCAGCGCGATCCGCACGCCCGCATTACGCAGCGGACGCAAAATAGTCAACGCCGCCTGCGGATCATCGATGCGACGGCTCTCGGTCACCTCAAGAATCAGCGTATTGGGCTGGATTCGGTAGCGATTGAGCAGCGCCAGCATGTCCGGCACCATGTTGTGGTGCATCAGCTGTAGCGCCGAGAGATTCACCGACAGCGGCATCATCAGCCCGCGCGTTTGCCAGGCAGACAACAGGCGGCACGACTCTTCCAGCACCCAGTAACCTACGGTCACCATCAGCCCGCACTGCTCAATACGCTCAATCAGCCCTTCCGGCAGATCCCAACTGCCGTCCGGCTGCTCCATGCGCAGCAGCGCTTCGGCACTGACCACCTCATTCGTCGTGAGATCCACCTGCGGTTGCAGCCAGATAGCGAACTTCTGGTGATCAAGGGCGGTCAGGATATCGCTCTCTTCCGTCAGCCGTTTTTGCGCTTCTTCCATCTGCTGGGGATCGAAGAATTGAATCTGGTTTTTCCCTTTACGCCGCGATGTGAATGCCGCCGAGACCGCACGGCGGTAAAGCTGCTCCGCCGTCTGGTCACCATAGAACATCGCCACCCCGATGCTGGCGCTCGGGCGCAGTTGAATACCGTGCATCGGTACGCGCTCGTTAATCACAGTGAGTACTTGCTGACCCAGCGTGATGGCGTGCCACGGCTCTTTCACCCCATGGGCGATAATGGCAAAGTCGTACGCGCTGACCTGGGTAAGCACCATTCGCGGTGCGATAACGGATTTCAGCTTCTCCACCAGCGTCAGCAGCAACATCTCGCGCTGAGACTCTTTCAGCACGCCCGCCGTGTCCTGCAACGTTTCACAGGCAATAAACATCAGCGCCGTCGTTTTCTGCCGCGCCACCACCTGATCCAGCAGCGCCATCAGGAAGGCTTTATTGGGTAACTCTGATATCGGGAACAGCGTCGACTGGCTGTTCAGCTCATCATGCTGGCGCAGCAGGTTTTGCTGATTACGGTTATAGCTGCGTATCAGGCTGCCAATTTCATCATCGTGATGATGGCGGGGCAGCGCCAGCTGGTGCCCGACCTGGTCCTGTTGCGGCACTTCGCTCAGCTCGCGGGCAATTTTCCGCAGTGGGTGCACAATCAATCGGTTTATACACCAGGTGATCGCCACCGTCATAATCAGCGTCAACAGTAAGTAAGCAGTTACTAATGTGGAGAGGGTGCTCATCACGAATTTATAGACGCGATACGAGTCCGCCTCGAGCACCAGATAGGCAATCGGCTGCGGGTTGGCCGGACGTTGCAGGGAATAAATGGGCAACGAAATCTGGATAGGCAACTCAAACACCCGCGCCACCATCATCGGCACCGGACGTTCAGGAATAAAACGCAGGCGCAGCGCCTGGAACTGGTTTGGCAACACCACATCCGCCCGGATAACCACCCCGGCAGGCTTAATTTGCTTGAGCACCGATTCCGCTTCCGGGAAATCGGCCTTTAAAATGGCTTCGGACAGGGGTTCACGTACCGAACGGGCAATACTTTCCAGTTGCGTAGCCGTGTTGTAGCGATTCTGCTGCACAAAGTGAAACAGCAAAATGACGCAAAAAATGAAAATAAACACCATCGCCACGGAAAAAACCGCAGCCATCTGTTTAATGGTTAAAGAACGGCTTACACGCAAAATCACTCTCCAGAGATACACAAGCGCAAGGCAACAAAATACAACTCGCCGCCAGAGTATACTCTATCGTGACAGTTTGAGATAAAGAGGCAACGAGATTGCCTCAATGGCGGCACTTTAAAGGGGAAATGCCAGCAATTTGCGGAATAATAAGCGCTAAATTCATGTGGCGAGCATCGCTACCCGCCACGGTTTTCCCCAGGAATTATCCTCATTTGTTACCAGTCGGCATACGGCGTCAGCGTTTGCGGTGGCATATCCATATCGCCCTGCCATCCGGCAGCGGAATAACGAACAAACAGCATCCCCTAGCTTGGCGTGTAATCTTTCGCCTGCTGGATATTGACCCCTAAGCCGACGGACCAGTTTGAGTTGATACGTCGTTCAATCAAGGCCTGCGCGGTATACCCCACGCCGCTGGATGAGCTACCCTGTTCGAGTGCATTGATGGCATCGGCACGGTAGGCCGACGGAATCAGCCCCAACGTCGGGTAAGAGGGCTCGGTTTTAGTGCGCGAGTGCGACCATGAGACAGAACCGCCCAGCTCCCACGACCAGTTCTCCGTACGTTGACGCCAGGTGACCGGCACGGCAAACGACAGATATTCCTGCGGACTGTAATAGCCCCCCTGGCCCAGCGTGTAGTGGCTCAGGTCTTTATCGTAGTGCCAAATCATGTTGTTAAGACCAATGGTCACACGTCGGTTATTCTCGTTGATAAGCTTGTAGTAATACCCCGCCATCCAGCGTACTCGCCAGTTGTCCGCCACATTTTTCCCGGTCAACTGATCGGCCCCCAGAGAGGCCCAGACGCCGTTCGCTTCGCCCTGATCGTAACTCATGCTGGCGGTCGCACCGTTGGCGCGTACGCCGCCCCATGTCGTGCCGGGGTGATCGCCATTACCGTTATCTTTCTGCCCACCAAACGCCAGCAGGGAGCTGGAGATCGGACGGCGGTGCGCATTCAGCGTATAACCAATGACCCCGATGTCATTGCTGTAACTCAGACCGCCGACGACATCCACCACGTCGAAGCCAATCGGAGTGGTGCCAATATCCATATCCCAGGTCTTGTTACGCCAGCCGACCGCCACGCTCACGCCATTAGCCGTCTGGGTGCGGTCACCGCCCTCGCAGGCGATTTCATTACAGGTGCCCCAGTGCGGTGAATACGTTCCGTCGCTATCCAGCGAGAACTTTCCGGCATCCATATTGACCATATCGGTACGGAAGAACATTCGGCCATCGTACAGCGGCGCATCCGCCTGCAACATGGTGGTGTGGGCTTTCAAATCAGAGTAGCCGCCCGTACCGCTGGAGCCCCAGTAGTTATGTTCCAGGGTGACGTTCACATCCTGCTGGCGATAGAGATCGGCGGCATCGCTGCGCACCCCGCGTTTCAGCCAGTCATCTTTCTCATCATTGCGCGTCAGTATCGTAAAAGCGTCATTGCTGGCCGGGCGCGATGGTGTGATACCCGCGGCGACCATTGCATCTTTATAGGTTTCCAGCGCCTGTTTTGGCTGTCTCACACTGGTCTGGAAACGCGCGGCATCACGCAACACCAGCGCAGACTCCATTGAAGGAGGCTGGGCTTTGGCCTGCGGCACGATCTTATCAAAGGTTTGTTGCGCGCTTTGGGTGTCGCCCAGTCTGGCCTGTACCAGCGCCACACGGCGTTCGGTGTTGATAGATGGCGTAATCGTTGCTGCCGGAGCCGGCAATTTTGCCAGCGTCTCGCGCGCCGCCATGCGGTTATCCTCGGCGGCGTAGATTTCCGCCAGGCCCAACAGCGCGTCGTCGTTGGCCGGTTCACGTCCCAGCACCGACTGATAGCGCGAAGCCGCCTCTTTGTTATCGCCCCGCTGCTGCGCCCAGTCTGCTAACGTCAGCTCAATACGGGTGGAGTCAAGCTGCTGCTTGAGGTAAGCAATCGCCTCCGGTTCATGGCCCGCATCACGCAGTTGATTGGCCCGTGCCAGCAGTTGATTGGCTTCCAGCCGGTCGGCCAGTTCCTGAATATTGCTGTTCCACTTGTCGTGCGGCAACGTGTTGAGGTGCGCCAGCGCCGCGCTTTCCTGGTTATTCCCGGAAAGATACAGCCCGTTCGCATAAACCTGTTCAGGGTCTGCAGGCTTCAGACGCGCCAGTTCGCGCATCTGCGCATCGGCTTCAATCTGTTGCCCGGCAGAGCGCAAATCGCTTGCCAGACGGTAGGTCACCCAGACGTTGCCAGGATCCAGCGCCAGACGGCGTTTTTGCAGGACGGCGGCCTGTGCCCAGTTGCCCTGATTTTCCAGCCGCTCCGCTTCTTGCGCGAGCCGATCGTTGGTCAGGCTGCGTTCAATGTCATCAATACTGCGGCGCTGGCTGGCGCTAAGCGACTGGATAAAGGCATCCGCTTTTTCCGGCGACTGCGCACGATAGATATTCGCCAGGCCGCGTACCGCGTTGCTGTTACCGCTATCCATATGCAGCGCCTGATAATAGAAACGCTCTGCGGCGGCGGTGTCTTTGCGGGCCATTGCCGCATCGCCCAGCCCCAGTACCGCATAGCTGTCGGTATTATCAATCGCACGCGCCTGTTGATAGTAGCGTTCCGCATGGGCCGGATTTTTCGCCGCCAGTTGGGCATCGCCCTGTTGAATCAACAACCAGTAGCGGTTCACCTTAAGCAGGCTGTCCCATTTGCCACGGTTATCGCTGTTGGGGTCGAGCGCAATGGCTGAGCCTGTACATAAAATTGTGTAATTGCCTGATTTTGATATGTTCAATCCAACATCAAAAGCAGGTTAATTTATGG
>NZ_CBFFRL010000055.1:0-27301 GCF_965644215.1 Phytobacter sp. V69 | reverse complement strand
GATTCAGGCAACCGTCTGTGGTGTTTGCAGAGCTAAGATTGGCGGCTTAGCGTTGCACTTCGGAGTTGAATCCGCCTGGTACGTTTTATTAAAAACATTTTTGTATTGATTATAAATTTTCTTTTCAAGAATGCTCTTTAAAACCATATATCCTTTTACAGTTAAGTGAGTGCCATCGAGATTATATTTATCTTCTAGATAACCATTCGGTGATAGTGATTTATTTAGATCTAAGTATTTATAATTTTTTCTTTGATTCTCTAATATGTAATTTAGCTCATTAGTAAGTTTGTTCTTTTCAATATTTTCTTTTCCTGAAAGTATTGTCGATTGGACTATAACAGTCATGCCTTTCTCATTGAGATAATTCGCAATTTTTGAAATGTTCATGGCTATTTGTTCTGGTTTTATTTTTCTATTAAGATCATTATTTCCTACCAGGATAAATACAATTTTAGCGCCAGTCAATTCCACTCCTTTTAGTCTCTGTAGCATCCCTTCTGTATCATCTCCCCCGATACCACGGTTGGCCACTCGTAAATCTGGAAACATATCTTGCCAGTTTGCCCTTTGGATAAAGCTATCTCCAAACATTACAATATCGTATCGTCCATAGAATTTTTCATACATTGAAACAGTTTCCTGATATAGTTTGGACTTTGGCATTGCAACTACCTCTCTTGTTGGCAGTAACAACATTGCCGCAAGAAAGTAAATTTTTGTGTTTAGTATTTGGAATTCCATAATATTGCTAGCCTTTTATTCGAGATACTTATTGAATGACAATTATTGATCTTGCAAACAAAACAGTAGCGCAGAAACTAGATATATTTAAGTCTTATGGGTTAAAACTTGATCAAACAGGTGTACCTAAAGGGCTTTCACTTACCTTCTCGCCTCCGATCCACCTTGTTAAAACTGAAATTCGCGGGCATGTTAACTTCGGTGCATATTCTTTTATGCGGGGGGGCCGATTATGTGCGGATGTTGGCAATTATTGTAGTATTGCGCCTGACGTTTCAATTGGTGATGGCGAACACCCTGTAACATGGATGAGCACTCATCCTTTTCAGTATGGAAAATCTGCATTTTCCGATTGGGGAGATACTTCTAGTTTTAGTAACCCAATGAGATTACCCCTAAACATCGCAAAAAAAGCACCAAGTATTGGTCATGATGTCTGGATCGGGACTTCAGCGGTAATTCTACGTGGCGTCAAAATTGGTAATGGAGCTATTGTAGCAGCTGGGGCCGTGGTTACAAAAGACGTACCGGCATTTGCGATAGTTGGTGGTATCCCAGCTAAAATATTAAAGATGAGGTTTCCTGAAGAAGTTATTGCTGCTTTAGAAAAGGTTGCTTGGTGGGAATATAATATGTCTGAATTATCGGGGTTACCATTTGATAATCCACAGCTCGCTTGCAATGAGCTAGAAAAGCGTATCATTAATGGGGCCGAAAAGATGAAATTTATTCAACATCGCTTAGAAAAGGATAAATTGGTCATACAAGATTAAATTATTTAATCTTGTATGTTCTAATAAACACTGCTTTTATGTTGTTTTGTTATTCACATGTATTTTTTGTATTGTTTAATATTTTGTTCCCTGTCAGAGTTAAACCTTGTATTTCTTTAACTTTGTCAAATGGGATAAGGATGTCCTTATAACTAGATGAACCTATTTCATTGTTTTCAATAATATTGTTACTACTCTCAATTCGTATTGATACTATATTTTTGCAGAAGTGATTATTAACAACCGTATTATTGTCAGCATAATCTCTATAATAAATACCTTTGTTATCTACAGAATTATCACCGCATTGTAGTCTTTCTAGGTTCTTTGTCTGCCTGGATGCTATCCATATACCATATTTTTGATTTCTGAAATTATTGTTGGATATTAGATTATTTTCGCTGTGTTGCCATCTTATTGCAGACTTTGGTGAGCCATAAAATTCGCCACAGTTTTTGTAAATGAATATTCCCCCGGCAGCGTTACCATCAAAAATATTATTAACTATTTTATTTGAACTGGAAGAATCTACTGCTAACCCTTCTCTGAGATTTTTAATATTACCCCAGCCGTTATTCTGCAGTGAATTGTTAATGATAGTGTTATTTTTACTTGCTTGTTCTAAATAAATTCCAACATTACCAGAATATTTTATAGTGGTATTTTCAATTGTAATGTCATGAGAGTATGAGTCTATGAAAATTCCTGCATTTGTTGATTTTGATATTTCTGATTGGGTTATTTTAATGTTTTGAGGGGCTTTGGTATAATTAAGACTATGGTCATTTGACCACTTGCTCATCGGAATCCCTGCTGTTATCCATATTCCGAATGATATATGGTTGAGGATGTTGCAATGTTTTATTGATATATTTTCAATCTTCTTTCCTTTTCCGTTAATAAAAATACCATTTGGTTCTTTGTTCTGTCCGTCAATTATGGCTGATTTGCAATCAAGATCTACATTTGAGTGGTTTATAGTAACTGAGTTTAATTCACAGCCTTTCCCTAAATAAAAATAGCCTTCTTTATCTATCACTAATTTTTTTTTACACTCTAGCTTTTCAGCACCATGCGTTGGAAATATTAGGAGCGAATTAATTAAAATTGCTATTCGCAAAGGAAATTGCATGTCTATCACCTCACATTGCATTAGCTATTTTTTGTTAAACCAAGAAAGTTACCTCTAGTATAGCTACCTGCAACCTGTTTGAATGTTTTTTTATCCATTCCATAATACACCGCATTAATCTGGGTGTTCTCCAGCAAATACCCACGGAATTTCTTAAACAACTTCATATCCGGCTTGAAGTCAGCCGTCCAGAACTGGTGCAAATGTCCCTGATATGTCATCCCTTTGATGTCGTACAGGGCATTGCCCATCACCTTCAGCGGTTTGTTATGCACCAGCGCTGAAATCCCCGCCGTACTGTTAATCGTCACCACTGCTTTAGCATGCGTCAGCAATTCTGGCATCGATAGGTCGTGCACGTAAATCACACGGCTGGCCACGCCATACTTCTTACCTAACTGTTTAATCAACGGTCCATACAGGCGGTGCCCACGATCCATTGGGTGGTGTTTGATCACCAGCACGTGGCTCATCGGCGCTTTGCGTGCGAACGAGAAGATCACGTCGTTGATATAGTCGCGCACATCAGTATAAGGGCTGTGGTTACGAATCTGGCTGTCGTTATAGACCTGCAAAATGGCCAGATAGTAGCGTTGGTCGAGCGTCGTTTGCAGCGTCTCCAGCACGCCTCGTTGCTTCCAGCCATACCATTGCTTACGCCACCATGCGCGCACCCAGCATTTTGCCTCATACCACGGCGAGAACGATTTATGGTGGCGATAATGCGTGAATTCGTGACGGTAGCGCCAGCCAACAGCGTAGTACCACATCGCATGAATATAGCGACGGCCTGAGGAGGGTTTTAGCGGCTGGACTTCAGCAGGCGCGATATCCGGCAAGCTGCGATAAAAATCAGGGTCGCGGGGCAGGGGGGAGAAGGCGTTAACGCCGCCTTCTTCCACCGTAATAAAGTGAGGACGCAGATAACCTTCCTCGAAGGCCAGGAAGCGAATACCCTTTGCTTTAGCCCAGGCGTGCGCCGCCCTGTGCAATGGACGGCAGTCGCCGAAGCACAAGATGGTATCGAACGGATAATCCTTCCAGGTCTCTTTCAACCAGGCGGGGAATTCCTTCGGTGTCCGGGTATAAGTCAGGTAATGGCGGTTACGGCAATAAAACCTGTCGCCACCATTAAAAACGACGTTTACCGCTTCGCGTTCCAGCGTTTCCAGCCAGTTCGCGACATCATTGAAGAAAGGCCCCATCGGTCCTTGCAACAGCAGGTATTTTTTCCCTGCAAGCAATGTCTTAACGGTATTGTTTTGCATCATCTTCCATGTATCCAGAGTTCACGCTAACCAAAGCGAACTTTATAAAACATCAACACCTTGCGGTACTGTCTGGCTAATCGGCCAATATTCTTTTTCGTTATTTTCATTGCACCGCGAGGGGCGGCGCTTAGCCAAAGTGCTGCTTCTTCTGCCAGCATCGGTTCCAGCCGCTGCGGATGGATATACGTCGGATACGCAATCAGCGTTTGCCAGACTAAATCCTCCAGGCTGAGCTGGCGTGCCCGCCGGGAAATATGGTGCTTATCGTGTGTGAGTCCCCAACCCGCATAAAACGGCATGCCATAGCAAAATACTCGCTTCCCGTGCATCAGTGCTTCGAAGCCGGAAAGGGAGGTCATGGTGTGTAATTCATCGGCGTGCTGAATGCACTGAATGATGTCGGCGTCCAGCGCCTGGCAATCGGCCCAGCGGGCGACATCTTCTGCCGCCACGTGCCCTTCGCGGTTGCCAACCAGCACATCCGGGTGCGGTTTAAAGACGATAAACGCGTCTGGGTTGCGTTCACGTACGGTACGCAGCAAATCCCGGTTGGTGTTAACTGACAGCGCTCCGGTCTTGATAGACGCGTCATCTTCTACCTGACCCGGTACAAGAATCACTTTCCTGCCTGTCGCTTCCGGCGGTAAATACCAGTCCAGACCGAGATTGTATTTACTCACCTTATTGCGTACGAGCTGCTGTTGCAGTGCCTGAGCGCGCTCCCGTTGGTGCTCATTCAGGCTACGGGTATTCAGCAGGTTTTCCAGATCGCTGGGTCTTGAGGCATCGTAATAAATACCGGTTTTATCCAGCACTAAAGACAAGGGGGCGAGCAGATCGGAGCCCAGACCGCAGGAACGGATAAACCCGTCTTCCATACGCCACAGTGGAATGTGTTGGGCGTCTGCCTGAGCCTGCCATTTTGCTTCTCCGCGCGTGCCCCAGGCGATAAGGGCAATGGCTTGTGGGCATCGTTTCGCAAAACGCACCTGGTTCTCTGTGGTTTTCAGGAACGGCTTAAGGATGGCTGTTTTCCACAGGCTTAATCCCGGCGCCCACAGCGTGCCGCGGCGTGCCAGGTTGTGCTGGCGCTGTAGGGCCAGCCAGTCGACAACGCTGGCCAGTGTTGTCGGTTTACCACTCACCGGATGCCGGTAACGGCAGTAGCGCAGATAGGCGGCGGTAAACAGGTCGTTAAGCGTGGCCGGTTGGCGGCGTGCGGCAAGCTCACTGGCTTTTGGATGACGATCGTCCGTCAATCCCCAGCCTGCATACCAGGGCTGGCCAAAGCAGATAACGGGTTTCCCCGCCAGCAGCGCTTCAAAGCCGTATTGAGAGGTAACGACGTACACCTTTTGCATGTGGCGCAGCAGCGATTGCGGGCTGACATCCTCGGCGAACAAACGCACGCGGCTGTCGGATTTCAGGTGCGCGAAATACCCCGATTTTTTGCCGCACAGCACATCCGGGTGGACCTTCACCCAAATCTCGGCGTTCGGGTTTTCCTGTTTTGCCGTCTCCAGCATCAACTGGAAGCTTTCCGGACCGGCATTGCCTTTGGTAACCGACATATCGCCAAATGTCTGGTCAATCAGCAGAACGGCTTCTGGCATATTGTCAGGTGCGACAAACGGTGGCGCCTGATTGTATTTCGACAAATCACTTTCTACGATGGCGCGCATCATCACCTGCGCTTCGTCTGCCAGGGGGCGATTGCCATCGCTGTCTTGTACCAGCAGTTCGAGTGTGCTCGGCGCTGAGGCATCGTAATAAATGCCAAGATGATCGACAACGATGGAGAGAGGCGGGCAATCATGAACGCCTAACCCCAGCGAACGGATAAAACCATCTTCGAGACGGATGACGGGAAGGCCGGCAGCCTGCGACAGGGCAACAGGTTTTTGTGTGCTCGGACGATAACCCCACACGGCGACAGCATTGACCGGCTCCGGTATGGCTTTAAAAGGCGAAAGCCGCACGCGTTCCCCGGGCAGAAAACTGTCCAGATAAGGAATGCGCCAGATACCCCCGGAGTAAATACCCAGTATGCTTCTCATTCGCTCCATCAATATCAATACGTCGATTAAAAAAAGAAAAACGCGTCAGGGCGTTTTGTTTCGCTTTCCCCGGAGCACCGGGGAAAGCATCTGCGGCTCAGCCGATTAGATTGTCAGCACCACTTTGGCTGCAACGGCCAACTGGTAAAGAATAGTCGAAATGCCACGCGTAACTTCGATGTTTTTCGATTCGTACTTCGGCAGAACCATGATTTCATCACCCGGTTGCAGTTTTCCTGCATCGTCAGCGTCAACCGACTCGCCGTTCTGGTGGATCACGATAATTTTCGAGTTGCCGGATTTCTGCGTCAGACCGCCACATTTTTTGATGTAGTCATCCGCATCCATCCCGTCCTGCCAGCTGACGGCGTTCGGGAACAGCACTTCCCCGTGCACCATAACCAGCGAGGTTTTTTCCGGGATCATGATGACGTCGCCATCTTCCAGCAGTACCGAGTCGATGTTGCTCTCGCTAAGCACCACCTGCCCTTTAGGCACCACTGCACGCGCTTTAGTGACGAAACGGCTGACCAACTGGGCTTCCTGCATACGCAAGCGCGCTTCTTCCTGCGTTGAGGACTGGGCAGAGAGGGAGGCTTCTTCCAGTTTCTGCAGCGAGAGATCTAACATCTCTTTCTGGCGAGTCGCAACCGATGTTCTGTAAAGCTGAATAGCTTTCATCTGTGACATGCTGTTCGGGCGAATTTGCGACAAGACCTGACGCATGGTTGCACCGTATGGCAACACCACGGCATGTTCGCCAGAGTGTGCGCCATCAATGCGTACCTGGATAGTGCCTGCATAGCGGTCGGAACTCACAATAAGGCGATCGCCATCCTGCAAGGAACGACCCGCAGCGGAGCTGAGCGGGTAGTACTCGCTACGCTTCATTGTGCCCTGCTGGCGAACAATGGTCATGTGCGTCGCACCTGGTTTTGGGCGTGCCCAGCTGAGTGCCTCAGTGACAGGAATGGAGCTGTTGGCAAATTCGAAGTCGTAGCTGTTGAAGACGTCGCCTTCCACACTGAACGTGTGCTGACGCGGGCCGACAACGATAGTATCGCCATCAATAAACTGGGACAGACCCAACTGACCGTTCAGCAGGAAGTCATACAGGTTCACGCGGGAGATAACCGACTTGCCGCGTTTGACGATGATATCAACGTAGCTACCGCGTTCGCTGTCGACGCCACCCGCTTTACTCAGGTAAGAGAGCAGGGAGTCAGATGCCACGCCGCCATACAGGCCAGGGCTACGGACATAGCCGGTCACAAAGACTTTCACCGGCTGGGCCTGCAGCAAAGAGGCATAGACGTTGACGTTCGAGGTATAGACCTCTTTGATTTTGTTGGTGACCGTATTGTTCAACTGCGCATTGGTCATGCCGGAAACTTTCAGCGGCCCAATGTTTGGCAGGAAAATATTGCCTTTCGGGTCCACGGTCAGCGCGCCGTCGTACTGGAATGCACCCCACAGGCGAATCTGGATAGTATCGCCAAGGCCAATAACGTAGCCAGGGTTAAAGCCCAGGCCTGCGCCTGATGCGGCACTGATGGAGGTAAACAGCTGCGCACCAAACATCCGGCTGGGCAGGGCCGCTGCGACCGGTGGCGGTGTGTTATCAAAACCCGATGCTTCCTGCGTTTCTTCTGTTTTACCAGAGATAATCGACGGCAGCGGTGCAGCCCCTGTCAAATTCGGATCGGCGGTAATGCCAGTCGGGCCAGCCGCGTATGCCGCCTGGCAGACCAGAAGGAGCAGTGCCGATTTTAATAATTTCATGTTCAACTCTGTAAAATTCACTGTGCGTCCAAAATTAGTCTTTGTGATCTTCAATCACAGCCAGCAGCAACTTGATGGTGCCGAACAGCAGGCAGCACACCAAAAGCCAGCTTGCCAACAGGTAGCCGATACTCGGGAAACTGGATTCTTCCGGCAGCTGCGGTGAGCTGATTACCGACAACACTTTGAGCTTGCGTGCCGTTTCCAGACGTGTTTTTTCAATGGCTTTGATTGCCATTGTGTAGATTTCGGTATCGAACGTGACACGCGCTTTGATTTCGTCAAAATCGGCCGCCATGCTGTTGAGTTTCTTATCGCCCGGCGCGGTGATTTTGCTCTGCTCAGCGTCAATTTGTGACTGCAGTGCTTTTATCGAGTTACGCAAGCTGATCACCTGAGGTGCATCTTCGCGCAGGTAACTCAGCAAATTGCGCTGCTCAGCTTCCAGTTCAACCTTCTTACCCTGCAATGTCATCACCAGCGATGTGGCAGCCGTTGCAGAGGCTTCGGGGTCGAGAATATTGTTTTGATTCTGGTAGGTCAGTAATTCTGCTTTGCTTTTATCAAGACGAATGCGCGCTTGCTGCAATTCTTCCTGGGCAAAATTCAGCTGGTCACGCGCAATTTTATGCGAGAGTTCGTTAATAAAACGCTCTGATTCTTTCAGGACCGCTTTATTAAATTGCTGTGAAAATTCCGGGGTAAAACCCTGAGTCTGAATTGTTAGCAAGCCTGTTTTATCATCAAATACCACTGAGACACGGTCCCGGTAATAATTCAGAAACTGCTCTGATGTTGTGTCTTTAGGCAGATGATAAATAAAGTCCAGCCCGCTTTTGCTCCATGCCTCACGGAAATTGAGCTGCTTATCAAGCGTTTTCAGCATATCTGCTGAGTTGATGTACTCTTTCAGATACAGCGAGTCTTCTGTTGAGCTGGGGTTGGATGCGCCAAGTAGCAAACCCACGTTCAGGCTTGAGCCTTCGATATCACTCGGGCGTTTTACCGCGACCTTGGATTCGCTCATGTAGCGAGGTTGACTGAAAATCACCAGATAGATGATGAGCAGCGCCATCGGGGCACCAATAACAATCCAGGCAAGGCGCTGCTGGATCCAGGCAAGATTAAATTTGGCCGTACGCGCGCGTAACGAGGAAGCCAGCAACTTTATTTTGTGTGTAGACATGTCACTTTCACGTTATTCCCCCCGGCGGAACCCGCTGAGGGGATGACTTATTTTTCTGTATAAACAGGCGTGGATTTAGTCGAAAATTCTAACCAAACCAATTACATCCTGAGTGCTATCTGTAATGAGCAGGGTCGAGATGCGGTGTTTTGTCATCTTCTCTTCTGCATCGATAATCATGGTGTCTTGCGGCATGGTAATCGGATTGCGTGTCATCATGTCTGCGGCTGTGCCGTTGACGAACTCTTCGCATTTTTCCATATAACGACGCAGATCGCCGTCGGTAATGATACCCGCCAGCTTGCCGTTTGCTTTTACTACTACCATTCCCTGGCAGCCGCTGGTCAGTTCCTGAATGATCTGCCGGAATGTGGCATTAATATCTACTGACGGCACGTGTGACTGCATAACGTCAACGGCGCGAGTCAGCAGGCGTCGGCCTAACGAGCCCCCCGGATGGTAACGGGCAAAGTCATCCGGTTTGAAGTGACGCTTGTGAATCAGCGCAATCGCCAGTGCATCGCCAATCGCCATTGTCAGCGTTGTGGAGGTCGTCGGTGCCAGATTGTTCGGGCAAGTTTCACTGGTCATGTTCAGCTCAAGGGTGGCATCCGCGTGTTTTGCCAGCGTTGAGTGCGCATTATTAGTGATGGCAATGATTTTATTGCCAAAATTCTTTAATGAAGGCACCAGTTTCAGGACTTCATCGGTTTCACCGCTGGCAGAGATCAGGATCAGCACGTCGTATGGGGTGATCATCCCCAGGTCGCCGTGGAAAGCTTCTGCCGGGTGAATAAAAAAGCTTGGGGTACCGGTTGAGGCGAGGGTGGCGGACATTTTGCGCCCAACATGCCCGGATTTGCCCATGCCGGAGACAATCAGATGACCTTTACAGCCAACAATCAATCTTAATGCTGTGCTGTACTCTTCTGCATCGATTACTTCTGCCAGATGGCGGAGGGCATCACCTTGCTCCGTCAACGTGCTGCGAACACTGCTAATCAGCGTCTGCTCTTCTGTTTCCGTCTTCAAGTTAAAATCCATCTTCTTTCCTGTTGGTAATCTCTACGTGACGGTATCCAGAACACATTAACAGGCGCACCGTCACCGCAACTGATGGGATACATGCCACTCAGCCGCCAGCCGTTTTTAGAAATGCAAAAAATACCCTTTCACCGTGCGGTGGCTTTTGCGGGGTACATTTGAAACTTGCGAATTCGAGGACTGTTTTTTATTTTCCTGCTTTTTAGCACAAGCGACACTTATACACAACCTCAACGAGTTTGGCGGTACCAGAATTAATATACCCAGAATACTTCGAGTTGCAGGAGCCAGTAAACCCAAGTTAATCGTAGGGATAGATTGTTTAAGCACTACCATCCTGCATCTTGAAGTTACTTGGGTATAGCTTGTACACAAAACCGTATGGTGATAGCGACAGAGGAAAGTTCTGTATATCTCATTTCCGAAAGTTGAGAACAATTATTCTCAATTTCTCTTTAATAATTACAAGTACTTAATAATTTAATATCCTGGCGAAGATTATCATTTATTTCATCAGCACAATATCGCTTATATATTCGTGATAATAATATATTTAGATGAATATGAAATAATTTGCAATTGCAACTAATTTGAACTTTTAATCTATCCCGGCTAAAAAAAACGCCACCCAGGACGGTGGCGTCTGATATGGCGTAAAGGTGCGGGCGAATTAATCGTCCAGGAAGCTACGCAGAACCTCAGAACGGCTTGGGTGACGCAGCTTACGCAGCGCCTTCGCTTCGATCTGACGGATACGTTCGCGGGTAACGTCGAACTGTTTACCCACTTCTTCCAGCGTGTGGTCTGTATTCATATCGATGCCGAAACGCATACGCAGCACTTTCGCTTCACGGGCGGTCAGGCCAGCGAGCACGTCGTGGGTGGCAGCACGCAGGCTCTCGGTAGTGGCAGAATCCAGCGGCAGCTCGAGGGTGGTATCCTCGATGAAATCACCCAGATGCGAATCTTCATCGTCGCCGATCGGCGTTTCCATGGAGATAGGCTCTTTGGCAATTTTCAGCACTTTACGAATTTTGTCTTCCGGCATCAGCATGCGCTCGGCCAGTTCTTCCGGCGTCGGCTCACGACCCATCTCTTGCAGCATCTGGCGAGAAATACGGTTGAGTTTGTTGATAGTCTCAATCATATGCACCGGAATACGGATGGTACGCGCCTGATCCGCGATAGAGCGGGTGATGGCCTGACGGATCCACCAGGTTGCGTAGGTGGAGAACTTGTAACCACGGCGGTATTCGAACTTGTCTACCGCTTTCATCAGACCGATGTTGCCTTCCTGAATCAGATCCAGGAACTGCAGACCACGGTTGGTGTATTTCTTGGCGATAGATATAACCAGACGCAAGTTCGCTTCAACCATCTCTTTTTTCGCACGGCGGGCTTTCGCTTCACCGATGGACATACGACGGTTGATATCTTTTACCTGCTCGATGGTCAGGCCGGTTTCTTCTTCAATCTGCTGCAGTTTCTGTAGGCCGCGCTGAACGTCTTCTGACACTTCATGCAGTTTTTCAGACCACGGCTTGTTCATCGCCAGCGCTGCGTTGAACCAGGTTTCGTTGGTTTCATTGCCGGTAAACAGCGTAATGAAGTTTTTCTTCGGCATTTTGCACTGTTCAACGCACAGCTTCATGATGATGCGTTCCTGGGTACGCACACGGTCCATCATGGTACGCATGTTGTTTACCAGGTAGTCGAACTGCTTCGGTACCAGACGGAACTGTTTGAAGACTTCGGACAACTGCAGAATTTCGGCGGCGGCATCAGCGTGGCTGCGGCCTTTCGCTTTGATAGTGTCACGGGCTTTTTCGTACTGCGTGCGCAACTCAGCGAATTTCTCACGGGCCAGCTCAGGGTCGATGCTGTTGTCATCTTCCTCTTCTTCTTCATCCTCGTCTTCGTCTTCGTCGTCATCCATCTCTTCCTGAGAGAGTTCAGAACCGACGTGAGTCGCCGTAGGTGCCAGATCTTCTTCCGCATTCGGGTCGACGAAACCGGTGATCAGGTCAGACAGACGCGCTTCTTCAGCTTCAACGCGATCATACTGTTCAAGCAAGTAAGTAATGGCTTCTGGATACTCGGCGACGGAGCACTGAACCTGGTTGATCCCGTCTTCGATGCGCTTAGCGATGTCAATTTCGCCTTCGCGGGTCAACAGTTCAACGGTACCCATTTCGCGCATGTACATACGCACCGGGTCCGTGGTGCGACCGATTTCAGATTCAACACTGGAAAGAACCTGTGCAGCTGCTTCTTCTGCATCTTCATCAGTATTGTTAGAGGTTTCGGCAAGCAGTAGATCATCGGCATCCGGTGCTTCTTCCATCACCTGAATGCCCATGTCGTTGATCATTTGGATGATGTCTTCGATCTGATCGGAGTCGACGATATCTTCCGGCAGATGGTCATTGACCTCGGCATAGGTCAGATAGCCTTGCTCCTTACCACGTTGGACAAGAAGTTTCAGCTGTGACTGCGGGTTTTGCTCCATAAGACGGTATCCACACTTAATTCAAGAGGGTTGGTGTCGGTCAGCGAAATAAAACCGCCAACTTGGTGTAACGAGGGCTTACTTATATTTTTGCCGCTGCCTCTCAGTGCGGCTGTCGGGCGCTTCCCGAACGATTATCGGCACTTAAGCCGTTGAATTTACTTTTTCGCCAGTTCCTGGTTTAATTGCCAGAGTTCCCGGCGTTCTTCGCTGCTTAAACCATGTGTGCGGTCGCGAGCTATCAACTCTTCCTGCCGCCGTTCAAGCATCGAATCAAACATATGGTTGAGCGCATCGGTGAACGTTTTTTCTGCAATATCCTTATCTGCTATATCGTCCCACGTGGCCAGTTTTTCAAGGGTCGTGGCTTCTTTTGTGCCACGATACTGCTCCAGCAGTTGCCCGGTCGTCAGGCCAGGCTGTGACAAACAAGTGTTGACCAGTTCTGCAAATAAGCCAAGTCCGCGCATTTTTGAATCATCCAGACCTGCCAGCGATGGCACCAGAGGCGCCAGTTCCGGACTCTGCACCAGCAGTCCTATCAGTATACGCATGGTTGTGCGTTTTAGCTGAGGACCGGGGCGCGGCGTGGCATTTTCCGCCTGTTTTGGCATTAAACGATCAAGCTGCGCGTCGTCAAAGATACCAATTTTATTGCCCAGTAACTGCCTGAGCTGGATACGTAACGTTTCACCCGGAACCTGGGAAATCAGCGGCAGCGCCAGCGCGGCAAGCTGCGTTGTTCCATCCGGCGTGGTTAAGTCCGCCTGCGGCAGTAAACTGTTGAACAGAAACGTGGAGAGCGGCATTGCCTGCTCCATCCGCGCTTCAAACGCCTCTTTGCCTTCTTTACGTACCAGCGTATCCGGGTCTTCGCCGTCTGGCAGGAACATAAAGCGTAGCTGACGTCCGTCATTCATGTACGGAAGCGCGGTTTCCAGCGCACGCCATGCGGCATCACGGCCTGCACGGTCTCCGTCATAACAACAAATGACGTTTTTCGTTACCCGAAACAGCATCTGAATATGGTCTGCTGTGGTCGAGGTGCCGAGTGACGCAACGGCATAGTTAATGCCGTACTGCGCCAGCGCAACCACATCCATGTAACCTTCTACGACTAAAAGTCGCTGCGGCTCATCGTTGTCCTGCTGCGCTTCATAAAGCCCGTATAACTGACGGCCTTTATGGAAAATGTCGGTTTCCGGCGAGTTGAGGTACTTGGGCGTATCGTTGCCCAAAACGCGTCCCCCAAATCCCATCACGCGTCCACGCTTATCGCGGATGGGGAACATCACCCGTTCGCGAAAGCGATCGTAACTGCGTCCCTGATCGTTAGTGACTAGCATGCCCGCATCAATCAATGATTGACGATTTTCCTGATTTCCACCAAAACGCTTTAAAACGTTGTCCCAGCCGGGAGGGGCATAACCAATCGCAAAACGGGCGATGACTTCGCTGCTTAAACCGCGTCTTTCCAGATACTGGCGCGCCGGTTCAGCCGCAGAGAGCGTCAGGGATTGCTGATAAAACGCATTCAGGCCATCCATCAATTGATAGAGACTTTGCCGCTGGTGGCGCTCTATCTGACTTGGCCCGCTGCCTGCTTCATAGGGCACTTCCAGGTTATGCATGGCGGCCAGCTCTTCGACGGTTTCCACGAACTCGAGCTTGTCGTAGTTCATCAGAAAGTCGATTGCGTTGCCGTGCGCCCCACAGCCGAAGCAGTGATAAAACTGTTTTTCACCGTTTACGGTGAAGGAAGGACTTTTTTCGTTATGGAATGGACAGCATGCGTGCCAGTTCTTGCCCTGCTTTTTCAGCTTCACCCGTGCATCGATCAGGTCGATGATGTCGGTGCGAGCCAGCAGGTCATTGATAAAAACACGTGGGATTCGTCCAGCCATATGCCCCATTCATTTTTAGCAATTCATAAACGAAAATAAGCCGCGCATTCCTTTCGGAAGCACGGCCTTACAACTACAACTCGGTCTGAATTGAGAGCTTAGCTCTCGGACGACTTAGTACAGACGAGTGCGGCGTGCGTTTTCGCGAGCCAGTTTCTTCGCGTGACGTTTCACAGCAGAAGCTTTAGCGCGTTTACGTTCGGTAGTCGGTTTTTCATAGAACTCACGACGACGAACTTCCGCCAGAACACCTGCTTTCTCGCATGAACGTTTGAAGCGACGCAGTGCTACGTCGAACGGCTCGTTTTCACGTACTTTAATTACCGGCATGTAACTCTCACCTTTAATAAATTCGGTTTGCCGCTGGCATCAACGCCAGCTTATTTCAAAATGGTGCGGAATTTTACTTCAACAGCTGCTGCTTTGTAAAGCACCACTACCGTTTTTGAAAAGGGACTTTTGTAAGGGGGAGGAGTATACACGAACTCTTTTCAAGGGGAGAGTAAAGTTTTACATCAAGGCCCATTCGACCTACACTGCGCGGCATTGAAGCGAGGTAAAGAACAGCCATGCGTGTACTGGGAATTGAAACATCCTGCGATGAAACCGGCATCGCTATTTACGACGACAAGAACGGCCTTTTAGCCAACCAACTGTATAGTCAGGTAAAACTGCATGCCGACTACGGCGGCGTCGTGCCGGAGCTGGCCTCCCGCGACCACGTGCGTAAAACTGTACCGTTGATTCAGGCGGCGCTGAAAGAGGCCGGTTTGACGGCAAAAGATATCGATGCGGTTGCCTATACCGCAGGTCCTGGCCTCGTTGGCGCGCTTTTAGTCGGCGCAACGGTCGGCCGTTCGCTGGCGTTCGCGTGGGATGTGCCGGCCATTGCCGTACACCATATGGAAGGGCATCTGCTGGCACCGATGCTGGAAGATAACCCGCCGCAATACCCTTTCGTGGCGCTGCTGGTCTCCGGCGGTCACACTCAGCTGATTAGCGTGACGGGGATTGGTGAGTACGAATTGCTCGGCGAATCCATTGATGATGCCGCCGGTGAGGCGTTCGACAAAACGGCGAAGCTGCTGGGTCTTGATTATCCTGGCGGTCCTATGCTGTCGAAGCTGGCGTCGCAGGGTGCAGAAGGGCGTTTTGTCTTCCCGCGTCCGATGACCGACCGTCCGGGGCTGGATTTCAGCTTCTCCGGCCTGAAAACCTTCGCGGCGAATACTATCCGCAATAATGGTAATGACGATCAGACCCGTGCCGATATCGCCCGTGCATTTGAAGATGCGGTGGTGGATACGCTGATGATCAAATGCAAGCGTGCGCTGGACCAAACCGGATTTACCCGTCTGGTTATGGCGGGGGGCGTTAGCGCAAACCGTACGCTTCGCGCAAAACTGGCGGAGATGATGCAAAAGCGCCGTGGCGAAGTGTTCTATGCGCGTCTGGAGTTCTGTACTGATAACGGCGCGATGATTGCCTATGCCGGAATGGTGCGCCTGAAAGCAGGTGGCGTTGCTGGCCTGGGCGTGACGGTACGTCCACGCTGGCCGCTGGCGGAGCTTCCCGCCGCGCAGCAGGCATAATCGTAATTAAAAAGGGCAACGCGATGTTGCCCTTTTTGATGCTTATTCAATGGATTACAGCATAGGCTGCACTGAGCTTTGTCAGGCAGAAAACCGTCCGGGAAATATCCGGGCCTTCATGCTGACTTATCGGTCTCTTTTTTCTTTTTTAACTTGTGCCAGATTTTTGTCTCCTGACGACGCCATAACCGCTGAATATTGTCGTGGTGACGTATCAGGATCAGGCAGGAGAGCATCGCTACCGGGAAAGTGAACTGGGGCTTAAACCACCAGACATAGAACGGCGCAATCAGGGCGCTGACAATCGCACCCAGCGAAGAGTAACCGCTAAGCAGTACGGTCAGCAGCCAGGTTCCCGCCATCACGCCGGTTAAATCCCAGCCAATGGGCGCAATCGCGCCAAACGCGGTCGCAACGCCCTTGCCGCCCTGAAAATGGAAAAAAACAGGCCAGATGTGCCCGATGCAGGCGGCGATGGCAATAAGTCCAAGCCAGAAGGGGGTAACGCCCAGCGCATAGGCTCCCCAAACCGGCAACATGCCTTTCAGCACGTCGAAAATCAGTACCGTTACGGCTGCTCCTTTGCCGCCAATTCTTAACACGTTGGTCGCCCCGGGGTTGCCGGAGCCACTCGCGCGCGGGTCAGGCAGACCGGCGATGCGGCAGACCAGAATGGCGCTGGATATTGAGCCGCAGAGGTACGCGAGGATGATCATTCCAGGCGCGATTGCACTCATAACGCTGTTCCATTGTGAAAATGTCGTTTTATTCTCTGCATCAGTGGATAATACGCACAAATTGTGGAAAGTGGTATCCGGGTTAGCCAAAAAGCAGGCGGGGCGTGATGGACATTGTATTTATAGAGCAACTTTCGGTAATCACCACTATCGGTGTGTATGACTGGGAACAGACGATCGAGCAAAAGCTGGTGTTCGATATCGAAATGGCATGGGATAACCGACAGGCGGCGAAAAGCGACGATGTTAACGACTGTTTGAGCTATGCGGACATTGCAGAAACCGTCATTGCGCATGTCGAGGGAAGCCGTTTTGCGCTGGTGGAACGTGTAGCCGAGGAGGTGGCGGATTTATTGCTGAGCCGTTTTAACTCACCGTGGGTGCGTATCAAACTGAGCAAGCCTGGGGCCGTGGCCCGCGCGGCTAATGTCGGCGTAATCATTGAGCGTGGCAATAATCTGAAAAAAATTATTTAAATTCATAATCGTTAAACCAAACGCTAGTCTTCTGGTCATACGTCATGGTCATACGCGGCTTCCCTGATGGGTGAGCCGTTTTTTATGTCTGTTTAGGGGTTTATTTGATGAGCGATATGCACTCGCTGCTGGTGGCAGCCATATTGGGTGTTGTCGAAGGACTGACGGAGTTTTTACCTGTTTCCAGTACAGGCCACATGATTCTTGTGGGGCATTTGCTGGGGTTTGAGGGAGAAACCGCAAATACCTTTGAAGTTGTGATTCAGTTAGGTTCGATTCTTGCGGTTGTGGTGATGTTCTGGCGTCGCCTGTTTGGTTTAATTGGTATCCATTTTGGTCGTCCCACTCATGAAGGCACAGGCACGGGTCGCCTGACGCTCATTCATATCCTGCTGGGCATGATTCCTGCCGTTGTGCTGGGACTTGTTTTCCACGATGTCATCAAATCCCTCTTCAACCCGCGCAACGTGATGTATGCGCTGGTGGTGGGCGGGGTGCTGCTGATTGCTGCTGAATGCCTTAAGCCCAAAGTGCCGCGTGCAGAGGGTGTCGACGATATCACTTATCGTCAGGCGTTTATGATTGGCTGCTTCCAGTGTCTGGCGCTGTGGCCGGGATTCTCCCGCTCGGGTGCGACGATTTCTGGCGGTATGCTGATGGGCGTGAGCCGTTATGCGGCCTCGGAGTTCTCATTCCTGTTGGCGGTGCCAATGATGATGGGCGCCACCGCGCTGGATCTGTATAAAAGCCTGAAGTTTTTGACCGTGGGCGACATTCCGACGTTTGCTGTCGGCTTCGTGATGGCGTTCATTGTCGCTCTCATCGCGATTAAAACCTTCCTGGAACTGATTAAACGTATCTCGTTTATTCCGTTCGCGATTTATCGCTTCATTGTCGCCGCAGCGGTCTACTTTATCTTTATCTGACGACTGTGCCCTCAGTCTTTCGGCTGAGGGCAGCGCTGTTCTTTCCAGTGGGCAACGGCCTGAATACGACGGCGAGTCAGTTCTTCACGCACTTCAACACCCTGGAAACCTGCTTCAACGACCGCTTTGCTCGACACCGCTTTGGCGACATTCCAGGCTTCGCGCAGCAGACGTCCCTGCGGGTAATCGCACGCTTCAAATCCTGCGCGCCCGCGCACGTCCGCCTCGCTGGTTAAGGCGATTTGCTCAACACGCTGGGGCTTACGCCAGGCGTCAATCGAATCGAACAGTTTGACGATGGTTTTTGGCTGCAGGATCGGGAAGGTATGGATCAGGTCGTGGAATTCCGCCACCAGTTTGGCCAGGTCACGGATCTCATTCGGTACGCGAAATCGCTGACAGACGCCCTCAACCAGTTTGACCCCTGCCGGGCCATGCCCATGATGACGAGGCCAAAGCTCCGGTGGCGTTAACCCTTTGCCCAGATCGTGGCAGAGGGTGGCAAAACGCACGTCCACCTCAGGGCTGAGCATGGCCGCCATGGTTACTGTCATCAGAGTATGGATGCCGGTATCGATTTCAGGGTGCCATTTTGCCGGGGCCGGTACGCCAAACAGGACGTCCACTTCCGGGAACAGCACTTTCAGCGCACCGCAGTCGCGCAGTACCTGGAAAAAGACCTGTGGATTACGGCTTTTAAGCGCGTTTTCCGTCTCTTTCCATACGCGTTCCGGCATCAGATGTGCCAGTTCGCCAGCGGTGGTCATCTCGCGCATTAGCGCCATGGTCTCATCAGCAATACGGAAGCTCAGGTGGGCATAGCGGGCGGCAAAACGCGCCACGCGCAGAACACGCAAAGGATCTTCGGCAAACGCGGGGGAAACATGGCGCAGCAGGCGACGATGCAGATCGCTCTGGCCGCCATAGGGATCGATAATGCTGCCGTTGTCGTCCTGGGCAAGGGCGTTGACGGTTAAGTCGCGGCGCAGCAGATCCTGCTCAAGCGTGACATCCGGTGCGGCATAGCAGGTAAAGCCGGTATAACCGAAGCCTGATTTTCGTTCGGTACGGGCAAGGGCGTACTCTTCGCGGCTTTGCGGGTGGAGAAACACGGGAAAATCGCGACCTACCTGCTGGTAGCCCGCGTCGAGCATTTCTGCTGGCGTGGCGCCAACCACCACCCAATCTTTGTCTTTGACCGGCAGTCCCAGTAACGCATCGCGAACTGCACCACCGACCAGATAACTCTTCACGCCGCCTGACTCCTCACATCTGTGACTTTTTCTTCAACCTGCCTCGCAGCAATTGAGACAGGTTCTCATTTTAGCCGACAGATAATACGTAAGTGTAGAGAAGATGGCTAATCAGCTTAGTTCATCCAGCGATCTTTGCGTTTACGGCGCGGGATCAGATGCGGCAGAACCAGGCCCAGGAACAGACCTGCACCCAACACGCCGCCGCCATACATAAACCACTGCATGATGATGGTGCGCTGTTTGTCGTCAAGCTGCAGATTGGCGGCGTTCACTTTCTTCTGCGCCACGATAAGCTCGTTTTTGAGCTTCTGATTTTCTTCTTTCAGGCTGTTGATGACCCCGTCGCTACCGGCCACTTTTTGCTGCATATCCGCCGTGCGCTGGTTCCAGGTATTGTCGATATTGTTGAGCTTATCGGTCAGGGTCTTTACCTGGTTTTCCAGTTCAGGCACGCGCGTGCGCAGGCTGGGCTGAGTATTGAGTTCTTTGAGCGGGATCCAGACCGTACGGCCATTGCTGTCACGTATCTGAGCGTAGTTAGACGCTTCATTGGTCTGCAACAGTTCGACTTCCTCGCCAGCATTCACCGTACCCAGGAGGCGATAGTTATCACCCGGGCCACTGCGAACCCAGGTGTTCAATTCATCAGAGACGTAACGTTTTTCTTCGGCATGGGCCAATGTGGAAACGCTAAGCGCAAATAAGGTCATTCCAATCAGGCGTAATTTAAGCATCAGGCAGTCGTTATTATCTTTAAACGTGAATAAAAACAGTGCCAACAGTCTGACGACAGCTGGCAGGCGGCATCAATCGGAATCATCCGGGTCGAACAAAAGCACATAAGTGAACTTTTACACCCACAAGATCGCGCATTGCATGGCAATCTGACACAAAATACTATCTACTGACAAACATCTGGCGCGTTAGTTCGCCGAAATTTTCACTGATGTGACATAACCATAAGTGCAAAGCCATGGCTCAGGAAATCGAATTAAAATTTTACGTTCATCCGGACAGCGTTGAAACGCTCCGTCATCACCTTCATTCACTAACCGACGAACACGTCGCGTCCACTCAGTTACTCAACATCTATTACGAAACAGCGGACAACTGGCTGCGTCGTCATGATATGGGTCTGCGTATTCGCGGCTTCGACGGTCAGTACGAAATGACGATGAAAATCGCTGGCCGCGTCGTCGGCGGGTTACATCAGCGTCCTGAATACAATATAGCGCTGGATAAGCCGGCGCTGGATCTGGCCCGCTTCCCGCAGGAAGTCTGGCCAGACGGCGTGTTGCCAGACGATCTTCAGGCACAGGTACAGCCGCTATTCAGCACCGACTTCTACCGGGAGAAATGGCTGGTTAATGCAGGTGAAAGCCGTATTGAGATTGGCCTGGATCTCGGTGAAGTCAAAGCCGGAGAACATGCAGAACCGCTCTGTGAGCTTGAGCTGGAACTGCTTAGCGGCGATCCGGCGGATATCCTCAAAGTGGCGCGCCAGCTAGTGACCCTGTCGGGGCTGCGCCAGGGGAGCCTGAGCAAGGCCGCGCGCGGCTACCATCTGGCGCAGGGCAATACGGATCGCCAGTGTCACCCGACACCGGTTCTCAAGGTTCAACCGAAAGCGTCCACCGAGCAGGCCTTCGCCGCCGCGCTGGAATTGGGACTTTCGCAGTGGCAGTACCACGAAGAGCTATGGGTCCGCGGTGAGGGCAAAGCGAAGGCGGACGTGCAGTCTGCTATTGCGCTGATTCGCCATACCCTGATGCTGTTTGGCGGTATCGTGCCGCGTAAAGCGAGCGCCCATCTGCGTGATTTGCTGACCCAGGCGGAAGCGACGCTGACTTCTGATGTTTCTGCGGCGACGGCAGCCTGGAGCGCAGAAGCGGCAACGGCGAAGTTACTGCTGACCGAATGGCTGGTTTCCCAGGGCTGGCGTACCTTTTTGGATGACAAAGCGCAGGATAAATTTGCCGGTTCCTTCAAGCGCTTTGCCGACACACATTTATCACGCTGTGCCGCTGAACTCAAAAGCACCTTCGCCCATCCGCTGGGCGACAGCTATCGCGATCAACTGCCTCGTCTGACGCGTGAGATCGACAGCGTGCTGCTGCTTGCTGGTTATTACGATGCGGCGCAGGCCAACGCCTGGCTGGAAAACTGGCAGGGATTGCTCCACGCCATTGAGACGCGCCAGCGCATTGAAATCGAACATTTCCGTAACGAAGCAATCTGTCAGCTGCCTTTCTGGCTGCACAGTGGGAAACGCTAACCCGGTCAAGGATACCTCCTGATGATGCCGCACTCTCCACAGTTACAGCAGCACTGGCAAACCGTGCTGGCGCGTTTGCCTGAATCGTTCAGCGAAAAGCCGTTTAGCGAACAGGCGCAGTTAGTGCTTACTTTCAGCGATTTTGTGCAGGATAGCCTTATCGCGCATCCTGACTGGCTGGCCGAGCTTGAAAGCGCGCCGCCGCAGGCGGATGAGTGGCTGACCTATGCCGACGCTTTACGCCAGGCGCTGGAAACGGTGACGGATGAGGCATCATTAATGCGCGCGCTGCGCCTGTTCCGCCGTCGCACGATGGTGCGTATTGCCTGGGCGCAGTCGCTGTCGCTGGTGGCTGAGCAGGACACGCTGCAGCAGCTTAGTGTTCTGGCGGAGACCCTGATTGTTGGCGCCCGTGACTGGCTGTATGAGGCCTGTTGTAAAGAGTGGGGCACGCCGTGCAATCAGCAGGGGGAAGCGCAGCCGTTACTGATTCTTGGTATGGGCAAACTGGGCGGCGGAGAGCTGAACTTTTCGTCCGATATCGATCTGATTTTTGCCTGGCCGGAAAACGGCTCAACGCGCGGTGGGCGTCGCGAGCTTGATAATGCCCAGTTCTTTACCCGTCTGGGCCAGCGCCTGATCAAAGTGCTCGATCAGCCGACCCAGGATGGTTTTGTCTATCGCGTGGACATGCGCCTGCGTCCGTTTGGTGACAGCGGCCCGCTGGTGCTGAGTTTTGCCGCGCTGGAAGATTATTATCAGGAGCAGGGGCGCGACTGGGAACGCTATGCGATGGTGAAAGCCCGCATTATGGGCGATAAGGACGATGTTTACGCCAGCGAACTGCGCTCAATGCTGCGACCTTTTGTTTTTCGTCGCTATATCGATTTCAGCGTTATTCAATCGCTGCGCAACATGAAAGGGATGATTGCCCGCGAAGTTCGTCGCCGTGGCCTGAAAGATAACATTAAGCTCGGTGCCGGTGGGATCCGTGAAATCGAGTTTATCGTCCAGGTCTTCCAGTTGATTCGCGGCGGGCGCGAGCCGTCGCTGCAGTCCCGCTCGCTGTTGCCTACGCTTGAGGCTATCGACAAGTTGGGCCTGCTGCCGCCTGGCGATGCATCTTCGCTGCGTGAAGCCTATTTGTATCTGCGCCGTCTGGAAAACCTGCTGCAAAGTATTAACGACGAGCAAACGCAGACGTTACCCGGCGATGAACTCAATCGCGCGCGTCTGGCCTGGGGCATGAGTGTGCCTGACTGGGAAACCCTGACCGCCGAACTGGAAAAGCAGATGTCCACCGTGCGCGGTATGTTCAACGCCCTGATTGGTGATGATGAAGCCGAAGAGCAGGGCGATACGCTTTCCGAACACTGGGGTGAACTATGGCAGGACGCGCTGGAGGAAGATGACAGCACGCCAGCGCTGGGGCATCTCTCTGATGACGATCGCCGCCGCGTGGTGGCGATGATTGCTGATTTTCGCAAAGAGCTGGATAAGCGCACCATTGGCCCGCGTGGCCGCCAGGTGCTTGACCATCTGATGCCGCATCTGTTGAGCGATGTCTGTTCCCGAGCGGATGCGCCTGTGCCGCTGTCACGCGTGATCCCGCTGTTAACGGGAATTGTCACGCGTACCACCTACCTTGAGCTACTTAGCGAATTTCCCGGTGCGCGTAAGCACCTGATTTCACTTTGCGCCGCTTCGCCGATGGTGGCGGGCAAACTGGCACGTTATCCGCTATTACTGGATGAACTTCTCGATCCGAATACGCTTTATCAGCCGACAGCGATGAATGCCTATCGGGACGAATTACGTCAGTATCTGCTGCGTGTGCCGGACGATGATGAAGAGCAGCAACTGGAAGCATTACGCCAGTTTAAACAGGCGCAGATGCTGCGCGTGTCGGCGGCAGACCTTGCCGGTACGCTACCAGTGATGAAAGTGAGCGATCACTTAACCTGGCTGGCAGAGGCGATGATTGATGCGGTTGTTCAGCAGGCGTGGAGCCTGATGGTGTCGCGTTACGGACAACCGAAGCACTTACACGATCGTGAAGGACGCGGGTTTGCGGTGGTGGGTTACGGCAAACTGGGCGGCTGGGAACTGGGCTATAGCTCCGATCTCGATTTGATTTTCCTTCATGACTGCCCGGTGGATGTGATGACGGACGGCGAGCGTGAAATCGACGGCCGCCAGTTTTACCTGCGCCTTGCTCAGCGCGTGATGCACCTGTTCAGTACGCGTACCTCGTCCGGCATTCTGTACGAAGTGGATGCGCGCTTGCGCCCGTCTGGGGCGGCGGGAATGCTGGTGACCTCAACTGAATCCTTCGCCGATTATCAGCGCAATGAAGCCTGGACGTGGGAACATCAGGCGCTGGTCCGCGCCCGCGTCGTCTATGGCGATCCGCAACTCAACGCCCAGTTTGATGCTATCCGCCGCGATATCACCATGACCGTACGTGATGGCACGACATTGCAAACCGACGTACGTGAAATGCGTGAAAAAATGCGCTCCCACTTGAGCAATAAGCACAAGGGTCGCTTTGATATTAAAGCCGATGAAGGCGGTATCACTGATATCGAATTTATCACCCAGTATCTGGTGCTGCGCTATGCCCACGCAAAGCCAAAGCTGACGCGCTGGTCGGACAATGTCCGCATTCTGGAAGGGCTGGCGCAAAACGGCATCATGGACGAGCAGGAAGCGCAGGCGCTGACTACCGCCTATACAACGCTGCGTGATGAGTTGCACCATCTGGCACTGCAGGAACTGCCGGGCCATGTGCCGGAGTCATGCTTCGTCGCCGAACGGGCGATGGTGCGTGCCTGCTGGAACAAGTGGTTGGTGGAGCCGTGCGAGGACGCGTAAGTGTGCTATTATCGCGCGCAAATTTTGTATCTCTCAGGAGACAGGAATGAAAGTAACGCTGCCAGAGTTTAATCAAGCGGGTGTGCTGGTCGTAGGCGATGTCATGCTGGATCGCTACTGGTACGGTCCAACCAGCCGTATTTCGCCGGAAGCACCGGTGCCAGTGGTCAAAGTTGAGACCATTGAAGAGCGCCCGGGCGGTGCGGCGAACGTGGCGATGAACATCGCCTCTCTGGGTGCGGGTGCGCGTCTGGTCGGGTTGACCGGTATTGATGATGCGGCGCGTGCGCTGAGCAAAACGCTGGCGGACGTTAACGTAAAATGCGACTTCGTTTCTGTTCCTACTCACCCCACCATTACCAAATTGCGCGTACTGTCGCGTAATCAGCAGCTGATTCGCCTCGATTTCGAAGAAGGCTTTGGCGGCGTGGATCCTGAACCGTTGCATGAGCGTATTAATCAGGCGCTGAGCAGTATTGGTGCGCTGGTGCTGTCAGATTATGCCAAAGGGGCGCTGGCGAGCATTCAGCAGATGATCAAACTGGCGCGTGATGCGGGTGTGCCGGTGTTGATCGACCCGAAAGGGACGGATTTTGAACGCTACCGCGGTGCGACCCTGCTGACGCCGAATCTCTCCGAATTTGAAGCCGTTGCTGGCAAGTGCAAAAACGAAGACGAGATCGTCGAGCGTGGCATGAAGCTGATTGCGGATTTCGACCTGACCGCGCTGCTGGTGACCCGTTCTGAGCAGGGGATGACGCTGCTGCAACCGGGTAAAGCGCCGCTGCATATGCCAACGCAGGCACAGGAAGTGTACGACGTGACCGGTGCGGGTGACACGGTGATTGGCGTGCTGGCAGCTACGCTTGCCGCGGGTAATTCGCTGGAAGAAGCGTGTTTCTTCGCGAACGCGGCTGCGGGTGTGGTTGTCGGTAAGCTGGGTACCTCCACCGTTTCGCCTATCGAGCTGGAAAACGCGGTACGCGGGCGTTCGGAGACAGGCTTTGGCGTGATGACCGAAGAAGAACTGCTCGACGCCGTGGCGGCAGCACGCAAACGTGGCGAAAAAGTGGTGATGACCAACGGGGTGTTCGACATCCTGCACGCGGGCCACGTGTCCTATCTGGCGAATGCCCGCAAGCTCGGCGATCGTCTGATTGTCGCGGTCAACAGCGATGCTTCTACCAAACGCCTGAAAGGGGATTCGCGTCCGGTGAATCCGCTCGAGCAGCGTATGATCGTACTGAGCGCGCTGGAAGCCGTGGACTGGGTGGTCTCGTTTGAAGAAGACACGCCGCAGCGCCTGATTGCCTCCGTTCTGCCGGACAAGCTGGTGAAAGGCGGTGACTACAAACCGGAAGAGATCGCCGGGAGCGAGGAAGTGTGGGCCAACGGCGGCGAAGTGCTGGTGCTCAACTTTGAAGACGGCTGTTCGACCACCAATATCATCAAGAAAATTCAGAAAGACAGCGAGAAGTAATCGCTAGTGGACGCCGGATAAAACGCTGGCGCGTTTTATCCGGCCTACAAATTGAGTATGACGTAGGCCGGATAAGGTGTTTACACCGTCATCCGGTGCCTGTCCGATTTATTCTTCAACGGGAACGATGTTTACTTTTTCTGGCACAGTGACAACCGACGGTTCTGGAGTGGTTGCCTCTGCAGGAACATTTACCTCGACCTGTTTCAGCGGCTCAGTCATGGCTGCCAGCGACCCACCGGAAATACCAATTTCATTGAGCAGTGAATCAATCAGTGGTGCCTGCGTGCGATAAGTGAGGGCGGCAGATAACGCCTGTTCTGCCAGATTGCCGCCGTTAACGGTGCCCGCAGTCACATTACCCGCTGCACCACCACGGTTCAGACCATCGACCTGCACAATCTTAATGCCATCAATGGCTTTCATCGGTTCGACGGATTTCTCAATCACCGCTGGCAGAGCCTGCAACAGCGCCAGTTTGAATTTAAGGCTGGTCTGCTCGTCAGAAAGCACGTTGATAGCATCGTTCAGCGCACGCTGCGCTTCGGCTTCGGCCAGACCTTTTTTCCGCGTTGCTTCCGCCAGTTCTACGATGGCGGCCGCCTGCAATTCTGCGGCTTCTTTCTCGGCTTTGGCGCGTACTGTCAATTCAACTGCTTTGGTTTCTGCATCCTGGGCTGCGGCAATCAGCGCGACCTGTTTTGCACGATCTGCCTCTGCGGTCTGGCGCGTGGTTTCAACGTTTTGCTGAGCACGAACGGCTTCCGCCAGCGCATCGTTGGCGCGCGCTTCGGCCTGGGACTGCTGCTCTGACTTGGCGGCAATGGCGATGGATTTCGTCTGGTTGGCAATCTCCGTCACCTGCTGCTGTTCGATCTCTTTAATGCGAACTTCACGCTCGGCTTCCACTTTTCTGGAGCGCACCGCCTGCTCGCGTTCGATTTCTGCTTCCTGTATCTGGCGATCGGCGAGAATGCGTGTTTGCTCGGCTTCACGACGACGCTCTGCTTCGAAGGCGGCGATTTTGGCGTTCTGCTCGGCGGTGCGGGTTTTCACCTGCTGTTCCTGCTCAAGCGTCATAAAGGATTCCTGCTGCTCGATCTCCAGCTTGCGAGCCAGCGCATCGCGGTTTTTCTCACGTACCGCCACTTCTATATCCTGCTCGACTTCGTTACGTTCGCGACGACGACGTTCTGTTTCTTGGGTCAGCTTAGATAGTGTCGTCACAAGATTTTAGCCCAGAGAGCGATGCATCTGATCTGGACGGCAGCGAGAAATGAGGC
>NZ_CBFFRL010000054.1:0-27578 GCF_965644215.1 Phytobacter sp. V69 | reverse complement strand
CGGCCTCATTTCTCGCTGCCGTCCAGATCAGATGCATCGCTCTCTGGGCTAAAATCTTGTGACGACACTATCTAAGATTATGGAAATAAAAAAGCGGCGCTTAGCGCCGCTTTTTTTTGGAAGGAGGATCTTACTCCTGCAAATCGCCGCAGAAACGGTAACCTTCACCGTGAATCGTTGCGATGATTTCCGGGGTGTCCGGCGTGGATTCGAAATGCTTACGGATACGACGGATGGTGACGTCAACCGTACGGTCATGCGGTTTCAGCTCACGGCCGGTCATTTTTTTCAGCAGTTCGGCACGGGACTGAATCTTGCCCGGGTTTTCGCAGAAGTGCAGCATTGCGCGGAATTCGCTACGCGGCAGCTTATACTGCTCACCGTTAGGACTGATCAGCGAACGGCTGTTGATGTCCAGCTCCCAGCCATTGAATTTGTAGCTATCGACACTGCGGCGTTCTTCGCTGATTGTGCCTAAATTCATGGTGCGGGACAGCAGGTTGCGCGCACGAATAGTCAGCTCACGCGGGTTAAACGGTTTGGTGATGTAGTCATCCGCACCGATTTCAAGGCCCAGAATTTTGTCTACTTCGTTGTCACGACCGGTCAGGAACATCAGCGCGACATTGGCCTGCTCGCGTAATTCACGGGCAAGTAAAAGGCCATTTTTACCTGGCAGGTTGATATCCATAATCACCAGGTTGATATCATTTTCGGAGAGGATCTGATGCATTTCAGCGCCATCAGTCGCTTCAAAGACATCATAACCTTCCGCTTCAAAGATGCTTTTTAACGTGTTGCGTGTTACCAACTCGTCTTCAACGATAAGAATGTGCGGGGTCTGCATGTTTGCTACCTAAATTGCCAACTAAATCGAAACAGGAAGTACAAAAGTCCCTGACCTGCCTGATGCATGTCGAAAATTAACATGAACGGCGTAACATGACTAAAGTACGTAATTGCGTTCTTGATGCACTTTCCATCAACGTCAACAACATCATTAGCTTGGTCGTGGGCACTTTCCCTTTGAACCCGACAGTGTCAAAAACGGCTGTCATCCTAACCATTTTAACAGCAACATAACAGGCTAAGACGCAAGGGACACCCAATAAAACTACGCTTCGTTGACATATATCAAGTTCAATTGTAGCACGTTAACAGTTTGGTGAAATCTTCATATCCAAATGATAGCGATTATCACAATTTTTCAATAAACCAACTAGTTGCGGATATTAATTGATAAATAAGCTGAATCCAATAGAAGATTCTGATTCATAATCAAAATGCCATGAAGAAACAGGGGGATAAGCACCTTCTGTTAACATTTGAACGGATAGTACCGCCAGTCAACAGTTTAGCTTTTTTTAATCGTTGGCAAGACGAAAATCAGTGATTCCTGTTACAAAATTGTAAATTCTGGACGCGTAATATGCTGACATACGTTCTCTGTTATGCGTCGTATGACAAAAAAGAGAGTAAAAAATGCACCTGGCCATTGTACTGGTTTCTCCCGCCAGAGCGGAGAATGTTGGCGCTGCCGCCCGCGCGATGAAAACGATGGGTTTCACCGATTTACGCATTGTCGACAGCGATGCCCACTTGCAGGAAGGCGCGCGCCGTGTCGCACATGGTGCCGGAGATGTACTTGATAATATTAAAACTTATCCAACATTATCCGAGGCGCTGGCCGATGTTGAATTCAGCGTCGCCACGACGGCACGCAGCCGTGCAAAATTCCATTACTACGCGACACCCGAAGAATTGGTGCCATTGTTAGCGGAAAAAAGCGCGTGGCTTCCTTCTGCCGCGCTGGTGTTTGGCCGGGAAGATTCCGGCCTGACCAACGAGGAACTGGCGCTGGCCGATATCTTAACGGGTGTCCCGATGGTTGCTGATTATCCCTCGCTCAATCTGGGGCAGGCGGTCATGGTTTACTGTTATCAATTAGCATCTTTAATACAAAATGCCCCCAAAGTGGTAACGCAAAGTGATGATAACCAGCTTCGGGCATTGCGTCTGCGTGCGCGTGCATTACTCGAAAAAATCGATGTGGCGGATGACATGAAAATGGACGAATGGCTGGATCAGCGTGTGGGGATGCTGGAGCAGCGAGACACCGCGATGTTGCATCGTTTGCTTCATGACATCGAAAAAAAACTCGCCGAGTAAATCACTGCCATAAGATTGTTATATGGATGAAGTCACTGCACCGATGTGAATTGTATGGTCTTTACACGCGATTAGTCAGAAAGTTGTGGGCATAGCGGAAGGTCTTACAAAATCGCCGAAAACTAAAAATTCGTTGACTTAAGGCGGCAGATACTTTAACCAATATAGGTAGAGTACAGACAGAATAAAATTACAGAGCACACAACATCCATGAAACGCATCAGCATCGTCACCACGATTATTACCACCACCACAATTACCACAGGTAACGGTGCGGGCTGACGCGTACAGGAAACACAGAAAAAAGCCCGCACCTGAACAGTGCGGGCTTTTTTTTTCGACCAAAGATCAAGGGGTAATACCATGCGAGTGTTGAAGTTCGGCGGTACATCAGTGGCAAACGCGGAAAGGTTTCTGCGTGTTGCCGACATCCTGGAGAGCAATGCCAGGCAGGGGCAGGTGGCAACTGTGTTATCTGCCCCGGCGAAAATCACTAATCACCTGGTTGCGATGATCGAAAAAACGATCGGTGGCCAGGATGCCGTACCGAATATTAGCGACGCCGAGCGTATTTTTGCTGAGCTACTGCAAGGACTGGCGGATGCGCAGCCTGGTTTTCCCCTCGCACAGTTAAAAACCTTCGTCGAACAAGAATTTGCACAGATCAAACACGTGCTCCACGGGATCAGCCTGCTGGGGCAGTGCCCGGACAGCATCAACGCGGCGTTGATCTGCCGTGGTGAAAAGCTCTCCATCGCCATTATGGCGGGGCTGCTGGAAGCGCGCGGCCATAAAGTGAGTGTGATTGATCCGGTCGAGAAACTGCTGGCTATTGGACACTATCTTGAGTCTACGGTGGATATTGCGGAATCAACACGCCGCATCGCCGCCAGCCGTATCCCGTCCGACCACATGGTGTTGATGGCTGGCTTCACTGCCGGTAACGAAAAAGGCGAGTTGGTTGTTCTCGGACGTAACGGTTCCGATTATTCTGCTGCCGTGCTGGCCGCCTGTCTGCGCGCCGACTGTTGTGAGATCTGGACGGATGTCGACGGCGTCTATACCTGCGACCCGCGTCAGGTGCCGGATGCCCGTCTGCTGAAATCCATGTCGTACCAGGAAGCGATGGAGCTCTCCTACTTCGGCGCCAAAGTGCTCCACCCGCGTACCATTACCCCGATTGCCCAGTTCCAGATCCCTTGTCTGATTAAAAATACCGGTAACCCGCAAGCCCCGGGCACTCTGATTGGCGCAACTTCTGATGAAGACGGTCTGCCGGTCAAAGGCATTTCCAACCTGAATAACATGGCGATGTTCAGCGTCTCTGGTCCGGGAATGAAAGGGATGGTCGGTATGGCGGCGCGCGTGTTTGCTGCGATGTCACGCGCGGGTATCTCTGTCGTGCTGATTACTCAGTCCTCTTCCGAATACAGCATCAGTTTCTGCGTACCGCAATCTGACTGTGCCCGCGCGCAGCGTGCGATGGGCGATGAATTTTATCTGGAGCTGAAAGAAGGTTTGCTGGAGCCGCTGGCCGTGATGGAGCGTCTGGCCATCATCTCCGTGGTGGGCGATGGCATGCGCACGCTGCGCGGCATTTCGGCGAAATTCTTTGCCGCGCTGGCCCGCGCTAATATCAACATCGTGGCGATTGCGCAGGGCTCCTCCGAGCGTTCAATTTCTGTTGTGGTAAGCAACGATGATGCCACCACAGGCGTACGCGTCACGCACCAGATGCTGTTCAACACCGACCAGGTTATCGAAGTGTTTGTGATTGGCGTGGGCGGTGTCGGTGGTGCGCTGCTCGAGCAGCTTAAGCGTCAGCAGGCATGGCTCAAAAGTAAGCATATCGATCTGCGTGTGTGCGGTGTCGCGAACTCGAAGGCATTGCTGACCAATGTACACGGGCTGAATCTGGAAAACTGGCAGGCTGAGCTTGCCGAAGCCAAAGAGTCGTTTAATCTGGGCCGCCTGATTCGTCTGGTGAAGGAGTATCACCTGTTGAACCCGGTTATCGTGGATTGTACGTCGCACCAGGCGGTGGCCGATCAGTATGCCGACTTCCTGCGTGAAGGTTTCCACGTGGTGACGCCAAACAAAAAGGCCAACACCTCGTCGATGGATTACTACCATCAACTGCGCCACGCGGCGGCGAAATCGCGCCGTAAGTTCCTGTATGACACCAACGTGGGCGCGGGCCTACCGGTTATCGAAAACCTGCAAAACCTGCTTAACGCGGGTGATGAATTGCAGCGTTTCTCCGGCATCCTTTCCGGTTCGCTGTCGTTTATTTTCGGTAAGCTTGATGAAGGTATGAGCCTGTCGGAAGCAACGAAAGTGGCGCGCGAAATGGGCTACACCGAGCCTGATCCGCGTGATGATCTCTCCGGCATGGACGTGGCGCGTAAGCTCCTGATCCTGGCCCGTGAGACCGGGCGTGAGCTGGAGCTTTCCGATATCGTGATTGAACCGGTTCTGCCTGCCACCTTTGATGACAGCGGTGAGGTTGACGGCTTTATGGCTCGCCTGCCACAGCTTGACGATCACTTCGCTGACCGTGTGGCAAAAGCCCGCGATGAAGGCAAAGTACTGCGCTATGTCGGCAATATCGAAGAAGATGGCACCTGTCGGGTGAAGATTGCCGAAGTGGACGGTAACGATCCTCTGTTCAAAGTGAAAAACGGCGAAAACGCCCTCGCGTTTTACAGCCACTATTATCAACCGCTGCCGTTGGTCCTGCGTGGCTATGGTGCGGGTAACGATGTTACTGCGGCGGGTGTGTTTGCAGACTTGCTGCGAACGCTATCCTGGAAGTTGGGAGTTTAAGATGGTGAAAATATATGCTCCGGCCTCCAGCGCCAATATGAGCGTGGGTTTTGATGTGCTGGGCGCGGCGGTGACGCCGATTGATGGTACGTTGCTGGGCGATAACGTCTCGGTTGAGGCTGCGGACAGTTATAGCCTGAAAAATCTGGGGCGTTTTGCCAGCAAATTGCCGGCAGAGCCTCGCGAGAACATTGTTTACCAGTGCTGGGAGCGTTTCTGCCAGGAGATTGGCAAAACGGTTCCTGTGGCGATGACGCTGGAAAAAAACATGCCTATTGGCTCGGGACTGGGCTCCAGTGCCTGTTCCGTTGTCGCGGCGCTGGTGGCGATGAACGAGTATTGCGGTAAGCCGTTAAATGAAACGCGCATGCTGGCGCTAATGGGGGAGCTGGAAGGACGCATCTCCGGCAGCGTGCATTACGACAACGTGGCACCCTGCTACCTTGGCGGCATGCAATTGATGATCGAGGAAAACGGCATTATTAGCCAGCAGGTGCCAGGCTTTGATGAGTGGCTGTGGGTGCTGGCCTATCCGGGCATCAAAGTGTCTACCGCGGAAGCGCGCGCTATCCTGCCTGCGCAATACCGCCGTCAGGACTGTATCGCACATGGTCGCCATCTTGCGGGCTTTATCCACGCCTGTTACTCCCGTCAGCCTCAGCTTGCGGCAAAACTGATGAAAGACGTGATTGCCGAGCCGTATCGCATGAAGTTACTGCCTGGGTTTAATGAGGCACGGCAGGCGGTTGCTGATATCGGTGCGATCTCTTGCGGTATTTCCGGTTCCGGCCCGACGCTCTTTGCGCTGTGCGATAAAACGGAAACGGCGCAACGTGTGGCAGACTGGCTGAGCAAACACTATTTGCAAAATCAGGAAGGCTTTGTTCATATTTGCCGTCTGGACACGACGGGTGCACGAGTAGTGGGATAACCAATGAAACTCTATAACTTAAAAGATCACAACGAACAGGTCAGTTTTGCACAGGCCATCACGCAAGGCCTGGGCAAGAATCAGGGGCTATTTTTTCCGCACGATCTGCCGGAATTTAGCCTGACAGAAATCGACGAAATGCTGGATCAGGATTTCGTCACTCGCAGCGCAAAGATCCTTGGTGCGTTCATCGGTGATGAGCTGCCGCAAGAGGTTCTGGAAGCGCGCGTCCGTGATGCGTTTGCGTTCCCGGCGCCGGTGAAGCCAGTCGAGAGCGATGTCGGCTGCCTGGAGCTGTTCCATGGCCCCACCCTGGCGTTTAAAGACTTCGGCGGGCGCTTTATGGCGCAGATGCTGACTACCATCAGCGGTGACAAGCCGGTGACCATCCTGACTGCAACCTCCGGTGATACCGGGGCGGCAGTGGCACATGCCTTCTACGGCCTGAAAAACGTCCGTGTGGTGATCCTGTATCCGAACGGGAAAATCAGCCCGCTGCAGGAAAAACTGTTCTGCACGCTGGGCGGCAATATTGAAACCGTTGCTATCGATGCCGATTTCGATGCCTGCCAGGCACTGGTCAAACAGGCGTTTGATGACGAAGAGCTGAAAGTTGCGCTGGGCTTGAACTCAGCAAACTCTATCAACATCAGCCGCCTGCTGGCGCAGATTTGCTACTACTTCGAAGCGGTAGCACAGCTGCCACAAGAAGCCCGTAACCAACTGGTCGTTTCCGTACCGAGCGGCAACTTTGGTGACTTAACGGCGGGTCTGCTGGCGAAATCGCTGGGTCTGCCGATCAAGCGCTTTATCGCGGCAACCAACGCCAACGACACCGTGCCGCGCTTCCTGAAAGACGGCAAATGGGCGCCGAATGCGACGCAGGCTACCCTGTCTAACGCCATGGACGTCAGCCAGCCAAACAACTGGCCGCGCGTGGAAGAGCTGTTCCGCCGCAAGATTTGGCGCCTGAACGAACTCGGCTATGCCGCCGTTGACGACGAAACGACCAAAGAGACCATGCGCGAGCTGAAAGGCAAAGGCTATCTGTCTGAACCGCATGCGGCCATTGCTTACCGTGCGTTGCGCGATCAGCTTCATCCGGGCGAGTACGGCCTGTTCCTCGGGACCGCGCATCCGGCGAAATTCAAAGAGAGCGTGGAAGATATTCTGGGCGAACCGCTGGTGCTGCCGAAAGAACTGGCAGAGCGCGCGGACCTGGAACTGCTGTCGCATCATCTGCCTGCTGATTTCGCCGAACTGCGTAAGTTGATGATGAGCAAAGCGTAATTCGGTGACACGCTAATCAGAACCGGGTAGGCGTTATCGCGACCCGGTTTTTTTACGCCCAAATACGGAGAAATTATGGAACGATCTGGCAGGGTAAACGGAGGAATTCCCATAAAATGCGGGCGCTTAGAGATTAGGATTGCGGATAATAACAACCCGTCACTACTTTGCTTAAGCTCCTTACATCAGCCCACAACGGGCAAGATGAACAAAGGAGTAACCCATGTTGAAACCTGTATTCTTAGCGCTTTCGTTGTTGATGGTGGCTCCGCTGGCGGCACAGGCTGCTGAAATTACTCTCGTGCCTGCGGTAAAACTGCAAATCGGCGACAGTGATAATCACGGTAACCGTTGGGATGGCGGCCACTGGCGTGACCATGACTGGTGGAGCCGTCATTATGAAATGCGTGACAACCACTGGCGTCCACACGATGACCATCGTGACTTCCGCGACGACCATCATGATGATCGTCACGATGACCGCCACGACGACCGTGGTCCGGGGCCGGACTGGCGCCATTGATTTTAATGCATGCCCTCTCCCTGTGGGGAGGGAATGAAATTACTGCTCGTGACGTTTAAAGACCAATTCGCCCTTCCCGGACAGCTCTTCATCAAAGAAATATCCTTCGCTATCAAACGCGGTTAACTGCTCCGGTTTTGTCAGGCGGTTTTCAATGATGTAACGACTCATCAGGCCGCGCGCCTTTTTGGCATAGAAGCTAATGACTTTGAACTTGCCGTTTTTCTCGTCGAGGAAAACCGGTTTGATGATTTGCGCATTCAGCTTTTGCGTTTTCACCGATCTAAAATATTCGTCGGATGCCAGATTCACCACGATGTCGTCGCCCTGTGCCTTGATCGCGTCGTTCAGCTTGTTGGTGATGATCTCTCCCCAGAACTGATAGAGATCTTTACCCTTCGCGTTTTCCAGGCGGATCCCCATCTCCAGACGGTAGGGCTGCATCAGATCCAGCGGGCGCAACACGCCGTACAAGCCGGAGAGCATGCGCAGGTGCTGCTGGGCAAAATCGAAATCAGCGTCGGCGAAGGTTTCCGCCTGTAGGCCGGTATAAACATCGCCTTTAAAGGCCAGAATAGCCTGGCGTGCGTTCTGCGGCGTAAAGTCCGGCTGCCAGTCGTGAAAACGGGTGGCGTTCAGGTCGGCAAGCTTATCGCTGATACCCATTAAGGCTTTGATTTGTGGCGCGCTGAGTTTACGTGCGACCTTAATTAACTGCTGCGAATAATCCAGCAATTCTGGCTGCGTGTAGCGCGTAGTGGCCAGCTCACTTTGATAATCCAGCGTTTTCGCGGGTGAGATGAGAATCAGCATAGTCAGTCCTTGCAGGAAAATTTCCGCTGACTTTAACAAAAAACGGCGTGTGATTGATCAATAGTTGCGATTGCCATTTACGATCCCGATTTATCATCCCACGCGCCGGGGGCGAGTTGTCGGTTGATATCCGGATAACGTTTGGGATCGAATACCGGCGTCACGCCCAACTTGCGTTGCCGCAAATAGTCGGTAGCCACCAGATTGACCACCGGTGAGAGCAGCAGAATTGCCGTCAGGTTGGTAACGGCCATAAACGCCATAATCACATCCGCCACGTGCCACAGCAGAGGCACACGCAGCTGCGAGCCAATCAGCACCATCAGCAGAATCCCCAGACGCAGCAGCCAGAGGTTACGCCGACTATTCATGCGTAAAAAAATGAGATTGTTTTCTGCGTAGACGTAATTAGTGGTTATCGAATTGAAGGCAAACATAATGATAACGATAGCGACAAAACTGGCTCCCCACTCTCCCGTTAGCGTTACCATTGCTTCCTGAATTAACTGAACGCCATTGATGGCGTTATCGACGGGGGCGTCATTTGCCAGCAGCAGAATAAATGCGCTGGCAGTACAGACCATAAAGGTGTCGACAATGACCCCGACCATTTGCACAAAACCTTGTGCTGCGGGGTGTGGCGGTGAGGAGGCGGCAGCTGCGGCGGCGTTAGGTGTCGAGCCCATTCCGGCTTCGTTAGAATACATGCTGCGTTGAAAACCGCTGGTTAGAGCCTGGCTGAGTGTGTAGCCAATGGTGCCTGCTGCGGCTTCCTGCCAGCCAAATGCGCTTTTCACAATGTTCGAGAACATATCTGGCAAGGCCGTGAAGTGGACAATTCCGATGCCGATGCTGGTGATTATCCAGGCAAACGCCATGATGGGCACAACGCGTTGCATGATGCGTGCGATTTGCTTCATGCTCTTGGTGATCATTAGTAAAAGCATTCCGGCAAAAAAGAGGCCGGTATAGGTTTCCCGTATACCCCATGCATAATGGACTGCGCGTACGACTGAATTCGCCTGGATGGTATTAAATAACAGTCCGTACACGAGTAAGAGTAATACGGAAAACAGCACGCCCATCCAGCGCATTCCCAGACCACGCGCCATATACCATGCAGGGCCACCGCGAAATTGCTGATTGACGTCACGCTCTTTGTAGAGCTGAGCCAGGGTGCTTTCGGCAAAACAGGTCGCCATACCGATGAACGCCGATACCCACATCCAGAAAATTGCCCCAGGCCCTCCTGTCGTAATAGCCAGTGCCACACCGGCTAAATTACCGGATCCCATCCGTCCAGCCAGGCTAAGAAAAAGCGCTTGGTACGAGGTCAATCCACCTGACTGGGCCTGACTATGTTTGAGGTTATGGTAGAAGTCGCCGATGAGGCGAAAGGGCACAAATTTGCTCTTAAAAGCAAACCAGATACCTGCCGCAAGCAGCAGGTAGAGCATCAATGAACCCCAGAGTATTTCACTGATAAAGGAAAAGAATTCAGGCATCAACATCCCTCTTGTCTATGCCGGTTCGCAGGCTAATGAGCAGCGCTATTATTAATAGAGCACTACTTCGCAGGCAATTAATAAATCTAGTTTACCATCGCGAATGAGCGCAATGTCTGCGGTTGCGCTGGCAGGGCGTCGTGTTATCATCAGGGAAGATCGGTTACATCCCCCTAACAAGTTCAAAGAGAAACACTATCATGACGGATAAATTGACTTCTCTGCGTCAATACACGACTGTTGTTGCTGACACCGGAGACATCGCGGCGATGAAGCTGTACCAGCCGCAAGACGCTACGACCAACCCTTCTCTGATTCTTGGCGCTGCCCAAATCCCTGAATACCGTAAACTGATTGATGACGCGATTGTTTGGGCGAAAGGCCAGAGCAGCGATCGTGCTCAGCAGGTTATCGATGCATCAGACAAGCTGGCGGTGAATATCGGTCTGGAAATTCTGAAGCTGATCCCTGGTCGTATCTCTACCGAAGTGGATGCGCGTCTGTCCTATGACACCGAAGCCTCCATTGCCAAAGCCAAACACCTGATCAAACTGTATAACGATGCGGGTATCAGCAACGATCGTATCCTGATCAAACTGGCTTCCACCTGGCAGGGTATCCGTGCTGCTGAGCAGCTGGAAAAAGAAGGCATCAACTGTAACCTGACGCTGCTGTTCTCCTTCGCGCAGGCGCGTGCTTGTGCAGAAGCTGGCGTTTATCTGATTTCTCCGTTCGTGGGCCGTATCCTCGACTGGTACAAAGCCAACACGGATAAAAAAGAGTACGCACCGGCAGAAGATCCGGGTGTGGTTTCCGTAACGGAAATCTACCAGTACTACAAACAGCACGGCTATGAAACTGTGGTGATGGGCGCAAGCTTCCGTAACCTCGGCGAAATCCTGGAACTGGCAGGCTGTGACCGTCTGACTATCGCCCCGGGCCTGCTGAAAGAACTGGCAGAAAGCGAAGGCGCTATCGAACGCAAACTGTCCTACACGGGCGAAGTGAAAGCGCGTCCGGAACGTATCACCGAAGCGCAGTTCTTCTGGCAGCACAACCAGGATCCGATGGCGGTAGACAAACTGGCGGACGGTATCCGTAAGTTTGCTGTTGACCAGGAAAAACTGGAAAAAATGATCGGCGACCTGCTGTAATCATTCAGGCGTGGTCGGGCACCCGGCCACGCTTTCCCCCCTGTCTGCATTTCCCCTCAGCGTGTATCATTTCCGTTAGTCATTATTTTTTTGAACGGAATGAATATGGATACATTACGCATTGGCTTAGTTTCTGTTTCCGATCGTGCCTCCAGTGGTATTTATCAGGATAAAGGCATCCCGGCTCTGGAAGAGTGGCTGGCGCAGGCGCTGACCACCCCCTTTATCATCGAAACACGGCTTATCCCGGACGAACAAAGCATCATTGAGCAAACGCTCTGCGAGCTGGTCGATGAGATGAGCTGTCATCTGGTGTTGACGACCGGCGGCACCGGTCCCGCGCGTCGCGATGTTACCCCTGACGCAACGCTTGCCGTTGCTGACCGCGAAATGCCAGGCTTTGGCGAGCAGATGCGTCAAATCAGCCTCAACTTTGTGCCGACGGCGATCCTCTCCCGTCAGGTAGGCGTGATCCGCAAACAGGCGCTGATCCTCAACTTACCGGGCCAGCCGAAATCCATCAAAGAGACACTGGAAGGGCTGAAAGAGGCGGACGGGAAGGTAAAAGTACCAGGGATTTTTGCCAGTGTACCGTATTGTGTACAGCTCCTTGACGGGCCTTATGTGGAAACTGATCCTAAAGTCGTAGCGGCTTTCCGCCCAAAAAGCGCAAGACGCGAGACAATATCCTAAAAATAGTGGTTTTTTGAATTTAGTTATACGGACACTGGAGTGTTGATTTATTTACGGTATAGTAATTTTTAATTTACAGATGACGTAAAAACGAAATCAACACCTCCTCTTTACAAATGGTCCGTTATGTCAAACTACACACGTCCCCTCAATAAGCAAGATTACAAAACCCTCACGCTTGCCGCGTTAGGCGGTGCGCTCGAGTTTTACGACTTCATCATTTTTGTTTTCTTTGCCGCCGTTGTCGGTGAGCTGTTTTTCCCGGCGGATATCCCGGAATGGCTGCGTCAGGTGCAAACATTCGGCATTTTTGCCGCCGGTTATCTGGCACGCCCGCTGGGCGGCATCGTGATGGCCCACTTTGGCGATCTGGTCGGTCGTAAGAAGATGTTCACCTTGAGCATTTTGCTGATGGCGGTACCGACACTGGCGATTGGGCTGCTGCCGACCTATGCCTCAATGGGCATCGTTGCACCGTTGCTGCTACTGTTGATGCGCGTGTTGCAGGGGGCGGCGATCGGCGGTGAAGTACCGGGGGCATGGGTGTTTGTGGCGGAGCATGTGCCCGAACGCCGTATTGGGATTGCCTGCGGAACCTTAACCGCGGGGCTGACCGTGGGGATCCTGCTCGGCTCTGTGGTCGCCACGCTGATCAACACCAGCATGACGCAACAGGCGATTCACGATGGTGGATGGCGTATTCCTTTCCTGTTGGGCGGGGCGTTTGGTCTGGTGGCGATGTATCTGCGCCGCTGGTTGCAGGAAACGCCGATCTTCCTCGAAATGCAGAAGCGTAAAGCGCTGGCGCAAGAGCTGCCGGTGAAAGCCGTGGTCATGAAACACAAGAAAGCAGTGGTGATTTCCATGCTGCTGACCTGGCTGCTTTCTGCCGGGATTGTGGTGGTGATCCTGATGTCCCCGGTCTGGCTGCAAAAGCAGTACGGTTTCGCGCCAGCGTTAACCTTGCAGGCGAACAGTATCGCTACGATCATGCTGTGCTTCGGCTGTTTGACCGCCGGGCTGGTGGTGGATCGCGTGGGGCCCAGCAAAACCTTTATCGTCGGCAGCATTATGCTGGCCTGCTCCAGCTGGTTCTTCTACCACCTGACGGGCAGCCACCCCGAGCAGTTGTTTGCGCTGTATGGGCTGGTCGGTTTCTGCGTTGGGGTCGTAGGGGCGGTTCCCTATGTGATGGTTCGTGCGTTCCCGGCCGAAGTGCGCTTTACCGGGATTTCCTTCTCTTACAACGTCTCCTACGCAATTTTTGGCGGCCTGACGCCGATTGCGGTAACCATGCTGATGGGCGTGTCGCCGATGGCGCCGGCCTGGTATGTGCTGGCGCTGTCGTTGATTGGCCTGGCGCTGGGGTTATGGCTGCGCCAGGACCTGGTGGCGACGGACAGCCCGGCGCTGGCGAAGTCCACGCGCTAAGCGCGCTTACGATTCCACGTTGCCCGTCTGCCAAGGCAGAAGCAGATCATTGGCAGGGGCAGCGTGACAATCAGCAGCATCCACAGCAGGGTATAGATGGCATCCACACCATCGTTTTGTAGATTGGTGTACAGCTTGACCGGAATGCCCTGCGGAAAATAGGCAAAGATCATCACGATGCCAAATTCGCCCACCGCGCGAACCCATGCCAGCGTCACGGCAGAGGCCAGCCCGGGCAGCGCCAGCGGCAGCGTGAGATAGCGAAAACGGTTCCAGCCGGATGCGCCCAGTGTCTGGCCCGCTTCAAGAATGTCCTTCGGCACGGTGGTGAACGCCGAACGGGCCACCACAATGAAATAGGGCAACGCCCCATAGATTTGCGCCAGCACAAACGCCGCCGGATTGTTAACCAGCGTTGCCCCCAGCCGTGAAGTCCACTGACCGAACACCCCGTAAGGACCAAACGCGGAGACCAGCAGAATGCCCATCGCCAGCGGCGGGGTGAGCAGCGGGATCATCACCATCAGCTCGCCGATAAGACGCCTGCGACCCGTTGCCTGCGATAGCCACCAGGCCGCTGGAATACCGATGGCAATAATGATGCACAGGGCCAGTGCGCCCAGCCCCATAGAAACGACAATGGCGTTGTCATCACGCCATGCGAGCTGCAGGTGGTGCAAAGGCGTGACGCTCACCAGGGTGATAAAGGGGATGCTCAGCAGCAAAATCGCGGGCAAAGAGAGCCAGCCCGCGATCCAGCCCGGACGTCTTAGTGGGCGTATAGTTTTTCACCTTTTGGTTCAGCGTAGCCGTACTGTTTAAACAGTGCCTGACCTTCCGGGCTTTGCAGGAATTTGACGAATTTCGCCCCTTGTTCCACGCCGTTTGGCGCATTTTTCAACACGGCTGCATAGAAGACCATTGGCTGAGTGTGCAGTACCTGATCTTTCCCCTGGCTGTCTTTGATGGTGAAGCTGACGGTGTCATACCACAGTTTTGCCATCGCCGGGTTGCTCAGGTTGATCTCATCCGGCAGCGCGACATACGGCAGGTGCGCAGAACGGACTTCGCTCTCATAGCCTGCGGCCGCATCCACCTGACCACTTTCCAGGCGCGCCAACAAGCCGCCTTCCTGATGCGTTTGCTCCGGGTTTTGCAGAGAGCCTAAGATCTTATCGGCGATACCCGGCATTTTGTAGTATTTTTCAGCCAGCATCAGGGTGAAGACGATGTTCTGGCCTTTCGGATCGACATACGGGTCGGTACGACCAAAAGAAACGCCTTTCTGTGCCAGCAGATTCAGCCAGGAAGCATCTTTCTTCTTGGTGGCTTCGTCAAACTGCGCGGCATATTTCCCTTTCGGGCTATAAGCGATCACCATACTGGTGCTGGCGACCGGTACGGCATCGTCGATCATTCCGGCGTCTTTAAGAATTTGCATCGGGCCGGGGTTAATGGAGACAAACACGTCGGCTTCGATTTTATGGCTGGCCAGCAGGCGAGCCATACCGTACGCGCCCTGACCTTGCCCCTGATAATCCCCTTTTTCGTCTTTGGCGAATGCCGGACCGAGACCCTGATCCATCACTTTGCCCATTGAGCCTGCGTAGGTAACACGAATATCTTTTGCCATGACGGCGGGCGCGCATTGCAGCAGTGCCAGCGCCAGTAAACCGAACTTCACTTTTCCAGAAATCATAAAAATCATCCCGTTATGTATCATTTTACATAGCGAGTGTCGGGGAAACTTAGGCTGATAACAATTATCTTGCTAAGTCTGTTGAGCTTTCATTGATAAAAAAGCGCCATCGGACGATGGCGCTTTGGGGAAAATAATGCTTAAGGAGTAGTGCTCAGGACGATGTTGTCGTCCGGGATATGCGTAAAGTTTTTGATAATCGCGTGGTAGTCATCGAGCGGCTTGATGTCGTTAAACAGCGTTGGGTAGAAGATCTTACTCAGCGTTTCAATGGCGATGATGTTATAAGGATTATTGTAGAAGTGGTGATAGAGCGCACCGGTATGGCCCTGGGTAACGGCAGGGATGCTGCTGACGCCCTGGCGTGCCAGTAACGCATTAAAGGCAGATTTTACCGCAGCCTCGTCCACGTTATAGCCGAACGGGATGATTGCAGTCCCTTTGCCCGGTCGTTTTGAGCCGGTCATCAGGTAATAATCCGGGTTCATGGAGATGATTTTCTCCACCGACACATTGCCAGTTGCCCCTGGCAGCAGCTGTGAACCAATGTTCACGCCGCCCGCCGCTTCAACCAGACCGCCCCAGCCGTTGCGGGCATGGGTAAAGCAGCAGCCGTTATCCAGCCTGCGACACCGGCAATCGGTTCGATAAACACCAGCGGTTTTTTGGGGGCGCTGGCAAGGCGCTGATGCAGCGTGTCCAGACGCTGCTGATAGAAGCTGATGTACTGCTGCGCACGCTCGTTCTGGCCGAGCACTTTACCCAGCAGGGCGATACTTGGGAGGGTGTTTTCTACCGGGTGCAGCTCATAATCGACAAACACCACCGGTACGTGCAGCGCGTCCAGTTTTGCCAGTACGCCGCTTTGCACCAGCGACGGTTTGGCGCGAAGCTGGGCAATCATCAGATCCGGGTGGCGTGAGATGATCGTTTCCAGATCGACATTGCCCTGATCGGAAAACTGCATATCGAGGATCTTCTCGGCTTCCGGCCATTTACGCTTGAGCACATCCCAGGTCTGGGTATCTTGCTTTTTAGGCAGGTTGTTCCACGCCACGACTTTGGCGAAAGGGTTGTCGCGTTCAAGCAGCGCGAGAGCAAAAATGTCGCGGCCATCCTGCAGGATGATGCGCTGCGGTTCCTGTGGGATCGTAACGCTGCGGTTATCCATATCCGTTACCGTGACCGGCCAGTTTTGCGCCATCGCCAGCAGTGGCGCAAAGATCAGTGCGATGCCCATGATTGTCTTTTTCAGATTCATCTCTTCCCCGTCTTATGACTGTGTTAGGTTGTTAATCCATCGACCACCACGTGCGGCAGTCCCTGCGAACAATATTCCACCCGGCCTTTCACCCCGTAGACTGCCGCCAGGTTATCGGGCGTGACGACCTCACCGGGAACACCGCTGGCCACCAGCGCGCCGTTTTTTAACATCACCGCGTATTCGGCATGGCGCAGTGCAATGTTGATGTCATGAATCACCACCACCGTCACGATGTTACGCAGGCGCGTTTCACGGGCGACGATGTCCATTACGTGGAATTGGTAGTTGAGATCGAGTGCGCTCAGCGGCTCGTCCAGCAGCAGAAGGTCCGGTTTGCGAATCAGCGACTGGGCAAGGCCAATCAGCTGCTTCTGCCCGCCGGAAAGCTGGTCGAGGAAGCTCATCGCCAGGTGTGAAACGCCGAGCTTGTGCAGGATGTCGTAGGCCTCTTGCTCGACGTTATCGCCGGAATTGAAGCCGCTGGCACGTCGGGCAACGATGATCGACTCCAGCGCATGCAGATGTACGCCCTGCGGCAGTGACTGCGGTAAATAGACCACCTTTTGCGCTCGTTTTACCGACGGCAGCGTCATCAAATCTTCGCCGTTCAGCCACAGTTGCCCCTTGGCCGGGTTGAGATCGGCAAGTGCGCGCAGCAGAGTGGATTTGCCCGAGCCGTTTGGCCCAAGGAGGGCGGTGATTTGCCCGCGCGGCAGTACCGGGGTATTCAGCCCATCGATAATTTTCTTTTTACGATAGCCCGTGTGCAGGGCGTTAATGCGCAGTCCGTCAGTCATATATTTCCCCGGTGGCGGATGATGATGCTCAGGAAGAAGGGGACGCCGACCAGAGAGGTGACGATACCAACGGGAATAATGACGCCGGAGACGATATTTTTCGATAACACTGACGCCAGTGACAGTACCAGTGCACCAATCAGCATACTGCCGGGCAGGTAAAAGCGGTGGTCTTCACCAAACAGCATCCGCGAAATGTGCGGTGCTACCAGGCCGATAAAGCCGACAGGGCCAACAAAGGCCACCGTCAGCGCCGAGATAATACTGATGCGCAGCAGCGTCGCCAGGCGCAGTTTGCGCACGTTGATGCCAAAACTGACGGCGCGGTCTTCACCCAGACGCAGGGCGGTGAGCTTCCAGGCATTTTTCATCGACAGCGGCACGATGAAAAGCAGGGCCACGCATAGGATTGCGAGCTTGTCCCACGAGGAGCGGGCCAGGCTACCCATGGTCCAGAAGACCAGCCCCTGTAGCGTATCTTCGCTGGCAACAAACTGCAGAATCGAGATCAGCGCATTGAAGGTGAACACCAGCGCGATGCCAAACAACACTACGCCGGATGTTGCCACTCGCGTCCAGCGGCTGATGCCATCCAGAATAAAGCAGGCCAGCAGGGCGAAAACGAAGGCGTTAACCGAGATAAACCACTGATCGGGAATGCCCGGAATGCCAAGGCCCAGGATGATGGCGAGCGCGGCACCAAAGGACGCGGCGGAAGAAACGCCGAGGGTAAACGGGCTGGCAAGCGGGTTATTGAGGATGGTTTGCATCTCCGCGCCCGCCAGGCCGAGGGCCATACCGACAGCGATCGCCATTAAGGCGATGGGCAGGCGCAGCTCCCAGACAATAACGCGGGTACCGGCATCAACAGACCCTGCATCAACCAGCGCATGCCAGAGAGCCGAAAGAGAGAGTACGGAAGGCCCGAGAGTGAAATCCAGAATCAACGAGAACAGAATAAACAGCAGGATTACGCCCGCCAGCGCAAAACGCCGCAACAGGACTTTCCTGTAATGCGATGACACCGAGGATTCGTCAGGCGTAATGCTGGCGACAAGAGGGGAACTCATTGGCTTACCTTATGCAACACAACAGAATCGATGTATCCCCCAACGTTCCTGTTCAGGCTGTTGCATGATATCCAATATCCGGGATGCTCCCGGCGACCATATAAGAAATGATAATGCTTATCAATTAAATAGGGTTTTTATTCCCATCTTGTTTAGCTACTGTTATGGTTTTGTTCGAAAAGCGAGCATCCTGCCAGGCTTCCAGCGCGCGACAGGTGGCATAGGCACCCGCAATAGACAGCGCTGCGGGCACCAGGAAGCTATGGTCCATTCGCGTGGATTCCATCACTAACGCTAATGTAGTGACTGGCATACGCGCAGAGGCGGCCAGGAAGCCGGCGGCCCCCAGCAGTGCGAAGCTTTCCATGTCACTACCGGGGAAAAACGGCCTGGCAAGGATAAACAGCAGTGAACCCAGCAGGCCGCCGACGGCAAGGCCTGGCGTTAACAAGCCGCCTGCCGCACCCGCGCGTATCACGGCGCAGATAACAAACACTTTAAGCACCAGTAGCACGACCGCGAGCCACGCCGTCATTTCGCCACTCAGCGCCAGTTGCGCAGCTCCTTTGCCATTACCCGGAAGCTGCGGGAACCAGACGGAAAAGATGCCGAGCAGGGTAAACGCAATCACACTGACGACGGGCATCTGCCAATTATCTCGTACGTTGCTGCGCGCGTATTGGGTGAGGCGGCGAAAAAGAAAAGCGCCCGCGCCCAGCAAGGGGCCACAAAGCACGCTCCAGAAAATCAACGAGGTGGCGGCGAATTCCGTCGTGAAGTGATACTGATGTTCATCCCCCAGTCCCAACGAGGCGACCCAGGCGGCCAGCGCAGAAGTGACCAGCGCGGCGACTGCAGAATCCCAGCTGAAGCTCACCAGCAGGACTTCAAGGGTGAAGATCGCACCCGCCAGCGGCACGTTATACACCGCAGCCAGCCCCGCCCCCGCACCGCAGGCAGTCATGAGCTGGATATCGGCAGGCGTCAGGTGCAATCTCCGCGCGACGCCACCGGCAAAAAGGGCACCGGCCTCACGCGGGGCGACTTCACGCCCGAGCGGTGAGCCCATCGCGACGGTGATGATTTGCAGCAGAATATGTACAAGCGTGGTGAGCGGCGGCATCGGTTTATCCGCATTGCTTACTGTCGCACTGATGCTGACACGTTTTTTGCCATAACGGGCAAGCAGCCACCATCCTCCCCCGGCAACGAGACCTGCGGCGACCAGTACGATGAAACGTCGTTGGGCGCTGGCATCGGTCACGCCCTCCAGAAAGGTCTGCGGACTTATCAGCAGATTCTGGCTATAGCCATAGGCGAGATGCTGGATTTCGTGTAACAGCATGGCGAGCAGCATGCCACCCAGCCCGGCCATGATCCCGGTAAGAAGAAGCGCAGCCCAGCGTTGTAGCCAGTAGGAACGGCCCTGCAAAAGCGTAGTCATTGTCTGATTCTGTCTGGGAAGAAGTACCGCAATCATCCCATAAAGCGTGTGAATGCGTAATCAACGGGCGGGTAAAAAGTCGGAGGAAATTCGTGCCCGCAGCGCAGGCACGAAGAAGAGATTAGTGCTGCTCTTGTTCGCCAATCGGCAGAACGGTACGGCCATATTGCTCGTTCAGGACTTCACCCATTGCCAGGTAGATAGCGCTTGCGCCACATACCAGACCAATCCAGCCTGCAACATGAACGATGCTTTCATTGTCCGCCAGATGACCGACGGCCAGCAGTGCGAACAGCACGGTCAGGCTCAGGAAGACGAACTGCAGCATACGTGCGCCTTTAAGCGTGCCGAAGAACATAAACAGGGTGAACACGCCCCAGATACCCAGGTAGACACCCAGGAAGTGGCCGTTCGCCGCATCTGCCAGACCCATTTTAGGCAGCAGCAGAATTGCAACGAGGGTTAACCAGAAAGAACCGTAAGAGGTAAATGCGGTTAAACCGAAGGTGTTGCCTTTTTTAAATTCCAGGAGACCTGCAAAAATTTGCGCGATACCACCGTAGAAAATACCCATAGCCAGGATAACGCCATCCAGCGGGAACATGCCAATATTGTGCAGGTTAAGCAGAATAGTGGTCATGCCGAAGCCCATAAGGCCCAGCGGAGCCGGATTAGCCAACTTAGTGTTGCCCATAATTCCTCAAAATAAATCAACATTGAAGGATGAAATGTATTCCCCGCATCAATATTGAGGAGGCGGGGCGCGGCATCATAAATAGCGTCACCTGCTGTGTCTATGATCTGAACAGGTGGAAATTAAAAAATTTTTTATTCCTTACCCCTTGATGAGCTTCGTTGCGACCCCATCTTGTAGACAACCGCAATGTGTGGACCTGAAAAAAAACGAGCAAGGGCAGTTGAAACCGCACGTTTCGCTCTTATTACAGGTTCACAACCACATGTTGACCAAATTTTTAGTGGAGACGTTTAGATGGGTAAAATTATTGGTATCGACCTGGGTACTACCAACTCTTGTGTAGCGATTATGGATGGCACTACCGCGCGTGTGCTGGAGAACGCCGAGGGCGACCGCACCACGCCTTCTATCATTGCTTATACCCAGGATGGTGAAACTCTGGTTGGTCAGCCGGCTAAACGTCAGGCAGTGACAAACCCGCAAAACACCCTGTTTGCGATTAAACGCCTGATTGGCCGCCGCTTCCAGGACGAAGAAGTTCAGCGTGACGTTTCTATCATGCCGTACAAAATCGTTGCCGCAGACAATGGCGACGCATGGCTTGATGTGAAAGGCACCAAAACTGCACCGCCGCAGATCTCTGCCGAAGTGCTGAAAAAAATGAAGAAAACGGCCGAAGATTACCTGGGTGAGCCGGTAACTGAAGCGGTTATCACCGTGCCGGCATACTTCAACGATGCTCAGCGTCAGGCAACCAAAGACGCCGGTCGTATCGCGGGTCTGGAAGTCAAACGTATCATCAACGAACCGACTGCGGCTGCACTGGCTTACGGTCTGGATAAAGAAGTCGGCAACCGTACTATCGCGGTATACGACCTTGGTGGCGGTACCTTTGATATCTCTATTATCGAAATCGACGAAGTGGAAGGCGAAAAAACCTTCGAAGTTCTGGCAACCAACGGTGATACCCACCTGGGTGGTGAAGACTTCGATAGCCGTCTGATCAACTACCTGGTTGAAGAATTCAAGAAAGATCAGGGCATTGACCTGCGTAATGACCCGCTGGCAATGCAGCGTCTGAAAGAAGCGGCTGAAAAAGCGAAAATCGAGCTTTCTTCCGCTCAGCAGACCGACGTGAACCTGCCGTACATCACCGCAGACGCGACCGGTCCGAAACACATGAACATCAAAGTGACGCGTGCGAAACTGGAAAGCCTGGTCGAAGACCTGGTCAACCGTTCCATCGAGCCGCTGAAAGTTGCGCTGCAGGACGCTGGCCTGTCTGTATCCGACGTGCAGGACGTTATCCTGGTCGGCGGTCAGACCCGTATGCCGATGGTGCAGAAGAAAGTTGCTGAATTCTTTGGTAAAGAACCGCGTAAAGACGTTAACCCGGACGAAGCTGTTGCAATCGGTGCAGCTGTTCAGGGTGGTGTACTGACCGGTGAAGTGAAAGACGTACTGCTGCTGGACGTTACCCCGTTGTCTCTGGGTATCGAAACCATGGGCGGCGTGATGACTGCGCTTATCACCAAAAACACCACCATCCCGACCAAGCACAGCCAGGTGTTCTCTACTGCAGAAGACAACCAGTCTGCGGTAACCATCCATGTGCTGCAGGGTGAACGTAAACGTGCGGGCGATAACAAATCTCTGGGTCAGTTCAACCTGGATGGTATCAACCCGTCACCACGCGGCATGCCGCAGATCGAAGTGACCTTCGATATCGATGCTGATGGCATCCTGCACGTGTCTGCGAAAGACAAAAACAGCGGCAAAGAGCAGAAGATCACCATTAAGGCGTCTTCTGGCCTGAACGAGGAAGAAATTCAGAAAATGGTTCGCGAAGCAGAAGCGAACGCTGAATCTGACCGTAAGTTCGAAGAGCTGGTTCAGACCCGTAACCAGGGCGACCATCTGCTGCACAGCACCCGTAAACAGGTTGAAGAAGCAGGCGATAAACTGCCAGCGGAAGATAAAACCGCTATCGAAGCTGCACTGACCGCGCTGGAAACGTCTCTGAAAGGCGAAGACAAAGCGGACATAGAAGCGAAGATGCAGGCGCTGGCGCAGGCTTCTCAGAAGCTGATGGAAATCGCTCAGCAGCAGCACGCTCAGCAACAGGCTGGCGGCGCTGACGCTTCTGCGAACAACGCGAAAGACGACGATGTTGTCGACGCTGAGTTCGAAGAAGTGAAAGACAAAAAATAATCGCCCTGATGCAGGGTAATTAATCGGCACGGGCGTAGGAGATCTCTCCACGCCCGTGCTCGCATGTTAGGGGTAGATAAAAAAAGATGGCGAAACAAGACTACTACGAGATTTTGGGCGTTTCCAAAACAGCGGAAGAGCGTGAAATCAAGAAGGCGTACAAGCGCCTGGCCATGAAATATCACCCGGACCGCAACCAGGGTGATAAAGAGGCCGAAGCCAAATTCAAAGAGATCAAAGAAGCGTACGAAATCCTGACCGATGCGCAAAAACGCGCGGCGTACGACCAGTACGGCCATGCTGCGTTTGAACAAGGCGGCATGGGTGGCGGCGGTGGCGGCTTCGGCGGCGGTGCTGACTTTAGCGATATCTTTGGTGATGTCTTCGGCGATATTTTTGGCGGTGGCCGTGGTCGCCAGCGTGCGGCACGTGGTGCCGATCTGCGTTACAACATGGAACTGACGCTGGAAGAAGCCGTACGCGGCGTCAGCAAAGAAATCCGTATCCCGACGCTGGAAGAGTGCGATGTCTGCCACGGCAGCGGCGCTAAAGCGGGTACCCAGCCACAAACCTGTCCGACCTGCCATGGTGCGGGCCAGGTGCAGATGCGCCAGGGCTTCTTTGCCGTACAGCAGACCTGTCCGCACTGTCAGGGCCGCGGTACGCTGATTAAAGATCCGTGCAACAAATGTCACGGTCACGGTCGCGTTGAAAAAACCAAAACCCTGTCCGTTAAAATCCCGGCAGGCGTGGATACCGGCGATCGCATTCGTCTCACCGGCGAAGGCGAAGCGGGCGAGCATGGCGCTCCGGCAGGGGATCTGTACGTTCAGGTCCAGGTGAAACAGCACGCCATCTTTGAGCGTGAAGGTAACAACCTGTACTGTGAAGTGCCGATCAACTTTGCGATGGCTGCACTCGGTGGCGAGATCGAAGTGCCGACGTTGGATGGTCGCGTAAACCTGAAAGTGCCTGCTGAAACCCAGACCGGCAAACTGTTCCGTATGCGCGGTAAAGGCGTGAAATCAGTTCGCGGTGGCGCGCAGGGCGACCTGCTGTGTCGCGTTGTTGTCGAAACGCCGGTTGGTCTGAATGACAAGCAGAAGCAACTGCTGAAAGAGCTGCAGGAAAGCTTCGGTGGCCCGACGGGCGAACACAACAGCCCGCGCTCCAAAAGCTTCTTCGACGGTGTCAAAAAGTTCTTTGATGACCTGACCCGCTAATCGAGTTGCGAACGACTACCGAACCCGGCCACTGTGCCGGGTTTTTTCTTTTTGCGTTTAATGCTCGGAAAAACCGATTTTATCCTCAAAGTTTATCTTGTTTTATCGATGTTTCTGACGGGGTAATATGAGCGCCTAAGGGAGTTGTAAATCGAGAGAAGATCATGAAATTTCTACAACGTTTTTTTAGCAGTGATATTTCAGGCGGGATTGTCCTGATTATTGCAGCCGTACTGGCGATGTTCTGTGCCAATCTGGATGTGACGAAAGCGGGCTATCAGGCCTTTCTTGATACGCCGGTCGCATTTAAGTTCGGTGCACTGGAAATCAATAAAAACATGCTGTTATGGATTAATGACGCGCTGATGGCGGTCTTTTTCCTGATGGTTGGCCTTGAAGTCAAATACGAGCTGGTGAAAGGGGCGCTTGCCACTCGTCAGCAGGCTATTTTCCCGGTGATCGCCGCGCTTGGTGGCATGGTCGCTCCGGCACTGATCTTCCTGGCGTTTAATCTGCACGATCCGCTGGCACGCCACGGCTGGGCGATCCCGACGGCAACGGATATCGCCTTTGCCCTCGGCGTGCTGGCTCTGTTGGGCGATCGCATTCCATCGGCGTTGAAAGTTTTTTTGATGGCACTGGCGATTATTGACGATCTGGGTGCCATCATTATTATCGCGCTGTTTTACACCAGCGATCTGTCGCTGATGTCGCTGGGTATTGCCGCGGCGGCCATTGTGGCGCTGGCGGTGCTGAATGCGCTGAATGTCCGCCGAATCGGGATTTATATGCTGGTGGGCGTTGTGCTGTGGACGGCGGTGCTGAAATCGGGCATTCATGCCACGCTGGCCGGGGTTGTCCTGGGCTTCTTTATTCCGCTGAAAGAGAAGGATGGCGTCTCTCCGGCCCGTCAGGTGGTTGATGCGATCCATCCCTGGGTCGGCTGGCTGATTTTGCCGTTGTTTGCCTTTGCCAATGCGGGTGTCTCACTCGAAGGGGTCACGCTGGCCGGGCTGACGTCGCTGCTGCCGTTAGGGGTAATTGCCGGTCTGTTTATCGGTAAACCCGTCGGTATTACCGTGTTTTGCTGGCTGGCGCTTCGCCTCAAACTGGCAAAACTGCCGCAGGGCGCTGCGTTTAAGCAGATTATGGCGGTCGGTGTACTGTGCGGCATTGGTTTTACCATGTCGATTTTCATCGCCACGCTGGCGTTCGGCGATGTTGATACCCATATGGTTGCCTGGGCGAAATTAGGCATTCTTACGGGTTCAATCCTGGCGGCGGTGGTGGGATACTGCCTGTTGCGTTCGCGCATAATCCGCTAATCACGGTGCGGGAAGGCGAGTGATCGCCTTCCCGAAAACGTCAGTCAGGGAGTGAAGAGACGATGTCGAACATCAACTACAACCATTTGTACTATTTCTGGCAGGTATATCGCGCAGGGTCCGTTGTCGGTGCTTCGGAAGTGCTATACCTCACGCCGCAAACCATCACCGGGCAAATCAAGGCGCTGGAAGAGCGCCTGCAGGGCAAACTTTTCAAGCGAAAAGGAAGAGGGCTGGAGCCGACCGAACTTGGCGAACTGGTTTTTCGCTACGCCGATAAGATGTTTACGCTGAGCCAGGAAATGCTGGATATCGTCAACTATCGCAAAGAGTCGCATCTGTTGTTTGATGTTGGCGTGGCGGATGCGCTGTCTAAACAGCTGGTGAGCGGTATCCTTGATGCTGCGGTTCAGGAAGGCGAGCCTATCCATTTACGCTGTTTTGAATCGACCCACGAAATGTTGCTCGAGCAGTTGAGTCAGCACAAGCTCGATATGATCATTTCGGATTGCCCGATCGATTCCACCCACCAGGAAGGACTCTTTTCGGTGAAAATTGGCGAGTGCAGCGTTAGCTTCTGGTGTCAGAAACCTGCGCTCAGCAAGCCTTTTCCTGCCTGTCTTGAAGAGCGCCGTTTGCTGATCCCGGGCCGTCGGTCGATGCTCGGACGTAAGCTACTCAACTGGTTTAATTCGCAGGGGCTGAATGTTGAAGTGCTGGGTGAGTTCGACGATGCGGCGCTGATGAAATCCTTCGGCGCGGCGCATAACGCCATTTTTGTGGCCCCGACGCTCTATGCAAAAGATTACTTTGCCGATGAGAACATCGTTGAGATTGGGCGGGTGGATAACGTGATGGAAGAGTACCACGCCATTTTTGCTGCAAGGATGATCCAGCATCCCGCCGTGCAGCGCATTTGCCAACGTGATTACTCTCTTCTGTTTAGTGATCTCTGACGAAACACGCCACATTTCGCTGACCGCCGAAGCATGACTTTTTCAGCACGGTAGATTTATCTCACCTATACATGCAGGAGATAAATCATGATTGCTGTACTTTTCGAAGCCGACGCGGTTGCGGCGAAGCAAGAACGCTACCTTGAACTGGCTGCGGAGTTAAAACCGTTGCTTACCGATATCGATGGTTTTATCGCGATCGAACGTTTTCAAAGCCTGACCACGCCCGGCAAAATCCTCTCGCTATCCTGGTGGCGTGATGAGGTAGCCATTCAGGCATGGAAAAATAATTATTTTCACCGTGCCGCTCAGACGGAGGGGCGCGAGGAAATTTTCTCGTTTTACCGCATTCGCATCGCCCGGCTGGAACGGGAATATTCATCGGAAAGCCGGGGGTAAGGTGATGTACGATATTCACGTAGTACTCAAAAACCTGCCGGGTGAGCTGACGAAACTGGGCAAAACACTGGGCAGTAACGGTATCGGTCTTGAAGGCGGTGGCGTCTTTACCCATGGCAATGAAGGGCATGCGCACTTTCTGGTGGAAGACGGCATACGGGCGAAAGCGGTACTGGAGCAACACGGTTTTGATGTCCGCGATGTGCGTCGACCGGTGATCCGCAAACTGAAACAAGAGCGACCTGGTGAGCTGGGTGAGATAGCGGCAACGCTGGCGGCGCATGGGGTGAATATTCTTGTGCAGTACAGCGATCACGCGAATCAGCTCATACTGGTAACTGATAATGACACCGTTGCCAGCGAGGCAACAGAACCCTGGGCGGTTTATGGCACATCATCCTGAACGTCTTTCTGACGACAACGCGCTTGAGCTGTCGGTCGCGGCAGTCGCTGCGGCAATGGCCGATCCCTCGCGGGTAAAAATGCTGTGTGCGCTAATGGACGGGCGGGCGTGGACGGCAACGGAACTGAGTGTGGCGGCAGGAATTGCCGCCTCTACCGCCAGTGCGCATCTGAGTAAGCTGGTCGACAGCCAACTGGTGTGTTTTCTCTCACAAGGGCGTCATCGCTACTATCGCCTTGCAGACAAAGAGATCGCTCAACTCATTGAGATGATGATGGGCATTTCCTGGCGACGGGATAAGCCGTTAACAACGCGTACGCCTGTAGCCCTCCGGCATGCGCGTACCTGTTACGATCATCTGGCCGGTGAGCTGGCGGTTGAGATTTACGATGCGCTGGTTGAGAAAAATTACCTGACCGCCGATGGGGCGTCGCTCACCGACGAGGGGCTGGCGTTTTTTGCCCGGCTCGGTTTACAGCTGGAAAGCAAATCAACGCGCAAACTAAGCTGCGCCTGTCTTGACTGGAGTGAACGGCGTTTTCATCTTGGTGGACATGCGGGGGCGGTGCTGCTGCTCTATTGCGAGACGAAGGGCTGGATTCGGCGGACGCCAGGGTTTCGCGAAGTGACGTTGACCGCGAAAGGGCGACTGGGACTAAAGGTACTGCTCGGTATCGACGCTAGATAGTGTCGTCACGAGGATAAAAATCATTGATAATAGGGCCTTCTAATCAGAAGGCCCTATTATCATGACT